>JBIJED010000135.1:0-7092 GCA_044343785.1 Azospirillales bacterium
AGGTGGGCTTCGAGCCGCCGGCGGAGGCCTATCTCCTCGGCATCCTCGACACGATCCTCGTGGACGTGCTGAAGACAGACGTGCTGAAGGCGCGCATCTCCCCGCTGGAGCGGATGCAGAAGCTGATTCGCCTGTGCACCCTTCCGCCGCTCCCGCCCGGCCGGGCCCGCAAGATCGTGGCCGAGGCGATCGCGGCGGGGATGGCGTCGCCGGAGTTCGAGAAGTCCTACGTCGAGCGGTTCCCGGCCCCGCAGGACCGGGATCAGGCGCTGGGCAAGCTGAAGGACATCCTCCGGAACGCCGGGCTGCTCGCCGCCTGACGGGGGCGGGCTGCGACCGTCGCGCGGAGCGTGAACGCGCTTGACCCTTCCGCGTGTCCGTGGGCAATGTCGCCGCGGGCCACGTCCCCCCACCGGGACGCGACTATTCTGGAAGGAATAGCGACATGCTGCCGACCGTGCGGCCGAAAACCCCCCTGTTCTCGTCGGGTCCCTGTGCGAAGCGTCCGGGCTGGTCGCTCGCGGCGCTGAACGGCGCCGTCCTGGGCCGCTCCCACCGCTCCAAGCCGGGCAAGGCGCGCCTCGCCGAGGTGATCGACCGCTCGAAGGCGCTGCTCGGCATGCCGGCCGACTGGCGCCTCGCCGTCGTCCCGGGCTCCGACACCGGGGCGGTCGAGATGGCCATGTGGTCGCTGCTCGGCGACCGCGGCGTCGACCTGCTGGCGTGGGAGAGCTTCGGCAAGGACTGGGTCACCGACGTCGTCAAGCAGCTGAAGCTGGCCGACGTGCGGGAGTTCAAGGCCGACTACGGCCTGTTGCCCGACCTGACGCAGGTTTCGCCCGCCCGCGACGTGGTGTTCACCTGGAACGGCACGACCTCGGGCGTGCGGGTGCCGGACGGCGACTGGATCGCCGACGACCGCCATGGCCTCGTCATCTGCGACGCGACCTCGGCCGCCTTCGCCATGGAGCTTCCCTGGGAGAAGCTCGACGTCGTCACCTGGTCCTGGCAGAAGGTGCTGGGCGGCGAGGCGGCGCACGGGATGCTCGCCCTGAGCCCCCGCGCCGTCGCCCGGCTGGAGAGCCACGAGCCGGCGTGGCCGATGCCCAAGATCTTCCGCCTGACCAAGGACGGGAAGATCGCCGAGGGCATCTTCAAGGGCGAGACGATCAACACCCCCTCCATGCTCTGCGTCGAGGACGCGGTGGACGGGCTGAAGTGGGCCGAGGACATCGGCGGGCTTCCGGCGCTGATCGAGCGCTCGGAGGCGAACCTCGCGGTCGTCGAGGCCTGGGTCCGCGAGAGCGTCTGGGCCGATTTTCTGGCCGTCGACCCGACGGCGCGCTCCTGCACCTCGATATGCCTGAAGATCGTCGACCCCTGGTTCACGGCGCTGCCGGTGGAGCGGCAGGCGGCGGTCGCCAAGCAGGTGGCCGACCTCCTGGAGAAGGAGGGCGTGGCCTTCGACGCCGGCGCCTATCGCGACGCACCCCCGGGCCTGCGCCTGTGGGGCGGCGCCACGGTGGAGGCCGCCGACATGGAGGCGCTGATGCCCTGGCTCGACTGGGCGTGGGCGTCCGCCAGATCCGCCGCCGCCAAGGCCGCCTGAACCCACTTCCGTCGTTCGACGACCCTCACCCTGTCCCTCTCCCGCGCCGCGGGAGAGGGGACACGGCGTGACCGTCGCCCCGCCCAAGGACATCCCCATGCCCAAGGTCCTCATTTCGGACGCCCTGTCCCCGCGCGCCGTCGAGATCTTCAAGGAGCGCGGCGTCGAGGTCGACCTCGAGGTCGGCCTCAAGCCCGACGAGCTGAAGGCGATCATCGGCCGGTACGACGGCCTCGCCATCCGCTCGGCCACCAAGGTGACGAAGGATCTGCTGGCGCACGCGACCAACCTGAAGGTCGTCGGCCGCGCCGGCATCGGCGTCGACAACGTCGACATCCCGGCCGCCACATCCCGCGGCATCGTCGTGATGAACACGCCCTTCGGGAACTCGGTCACCACGGCCGAGCACGCCATCGCCATGATGTTCGCGCTGGCCCGCGAGATTCCGGCCGCCAACGCCTCCACCCACGCCGGCAAGTGGGAGAAGAACCGCTTCATGGGCGTGGAGCTGACGGGCAAGGTACTGGGCGTCGTCGGGTGCGGCAACATCGGCGGCATCGTCGCCGACCGGGCGCTGGGCCTGAAGATGCGCGTGCTGGCCTACGACCCGTTCCTGTCGGAGGAGCGGGCGCGCGACATCGGCGTGAAGAAGGTCGATCTCGACGAACTCCTCGCCCACGCCGACTTCATCACGCTCCACACGCCGCTGACCGACCAGACGCGCAACATCCTCGACGCGGCCGCCATCGCGAAGACGAAGAAGGGCGTGCGGATCATCAACTGCGCGCGCGGCGGGCTGATCGTGGAGGCCGACCTGAAGGCGGCGATCCAATCGGGCCACGTCGCGGGCGCGGCCCTCGACGTGTTCGTCGAGGAGCCGGCCAGGGACAACCCGCTCTTCGGCCTCGACCAGGTGGTCTGCACCCCGCACCTCGGCGCGTCGACGACCGAGGCGCAGGAGAACGTGGCCCTCCAGGTGGCCGAGCAGATGTCCGACTATCTGGTCGACGGCGCCATCGTGAACGCGCTGAACATGCCGTCCGTCTCGGCCGAGGACGCGCCGCGCCTGCGTCCCTACATGCGGCTGGCCGAGATCCTGGGCGGCTTCGCCGGCCAGATCACCGAGGCGGGCCTGCGCTCGGTCCAGATCGAGTATTCGGGCCACGTGGCGGAGCTGAACACCCGGCCGCTGACGCAGCTCGTGCTGAAGGGCCTGCTCCAGCCGCTGCTGGACAGCGTGAACATGGTCAACGCCCCGGTGATCGCGCGCGAGCGCGACATCGAGATCAAGGAGACCAGGCGCACCGGCGACGACGACTACCAGACGCTGGTGACGGTGACGGTGAAGACCGAGCAGCGCATCCGTTCGGTCGCCGGCACGCTGTTCGGCGGCGAGAAGCCGCGCCTCGTCGGCATCGACGGGGTGCCGGTGGAGGCCGAGTTGGCGGCCCACATGCTCTACGTCAGGAACGAGGACAAGCCGGGCTTCATCGGCCGCCTCGGGACGGCGCTGGGCGACGCGGGCGTGAACATCGCGACCTTCCACCTGGGCCGCACGGCGCCCGGCGAGAACGCCATCGCGCTGGTGGCGGTCGACCAGGGCATCGACGAGAGCCTGAAGGCGAAGATCGAGGGCCTGCCGAGCGTCGTCCAGGTGAAGACGCTGCGGTTCTGAGCCCCGCCTTGATCCCCCGTCTCGTCGCCGCGGGCCTGATCGCCGTCGCGGGCCTCTGGGCCGTCCTGGCGACGGGATCGCGCGCCGTCGTGGTCCGCCTCGTCGAAGCACCCGGGCCGGTGGCCGCGGTGCGTCCGGCCGCGGTCGGGGCGGTGGTGGAACTGCGGGACGGCCGTCGTTTCGGGCTGACGCTCGTCGCCGGCCGTCCCGTCTTCGGCCCGGCCCCCGACCCGGTCGCCGCCGGGGCGGGCGAGGGCTGGGACGACGTCCTCCGCCTCGCCGCCCACAACGACGCGCGGCTCGATCCCGTCTTCGTGCGCGACGTCGACGGCGACCGGGTGGAGGACTGGATCGCGCTGGAGACCGCGGGGGAGGAGGCCCGCCTCCTCGTCCTGCACCGCACCGCGTCGGGCCCGGTGACCGTCGCCTTCCTCGACGGGGTCGCGGGCCGGTTCGGGGACGGCGGCCTTCCGGTCGGCCTCGTCGACACCGAGGGCACGGGGCGCCCGGACATCCTCGTCGCCTCCGCCGACCGCCGGCAGATGCTGCGCGTGAGGCTCTGGCCGGGTCGACTGGAGGTGGAGGAGCGGATCGCGCTCGTCGGGCAGGTCGCCACCCCCGTCGTCACCCTGGCCGACGGCGCGGTCGCCACGGGCCTCGCCGACGGGAAGATCGCGACCCTCGCATGGCCCGTGCGTTGAACGGTCGATCCCGTCTTCACAACGCCGGGGCGCTTGTGCTTGCCTGTCGCGTAACATTCGAAGAACAGGGAGTCACGAGAATGAAGCGTCTGATCCTGGCGGCGATCGCGGTCGCCGCCCTCTCCACGGCGGTGGACGCCTACGCCCAGAGCCGCACCGTGCGCATCGCGACGGAAGGGGCCTATCGCCCCTGGAACTTCACCGACGCGTCGGGTGCACTGGTCGGGTTCGAGATGGACCTGGGCCGCGAGCTGTGCCGGCGCATGACCGCGACCTGCACCTTCGTCGCGCAGGACTGGGACGGCATCATCCCGGCCCTCCAGCAGGGCCGCTACGACGCCATCATGGCCGGCATGTCGATCACGCCGCGCCGGCTCGAGGTGATCGACTTCGCCGGGCCCTACGCGACCGACGCCACCACCTTCGCGTCGCTGCGCAACAGCCCCTTCGCCCAGATCAAGGCCGGCGATCCGCTGGACATGGCCGAGATTTCGGCCGACGAGAAGAAGACGATCGACGACCTCGCGGTCCTGCTGCGCGGAAGGAACGTCGGCGTGCAGATCTCGACCATCCAGCAGCAGATGCTGGAGGCGCTGATGCCGGGCGTGCGGGTCCGCACCTACGAGACGACCGACGCCATCGCGCTGGACCTCGTCGCCGGCCGGATCGACGCGCTGCTCGTCGACCGTTCGGCGTTGAAGGCCATCGTCGAGGCCGAGGGCGGCCAGGGCCGGAACATCCAGGCCTTCGGGCCCGCCTTCACCCGTGGCGTGCTCGGCACCGGCGTGGGCGTGGGGCTGCGCAAGCAGGACCAGGACCTCAAGCGCGCGTTCGAGACCGCCATCGGCGAGGCGACCCGCGACGGCACGATCGCGCGCATTTCCACCCAGTGGTTCGGCTACGACATCTCGATCCGCAACTGACGGCGGCGGGGGGCGCCCGCGCGGCGCCCCCGGCTCCCGATGCTCGACCTCTTCTCCTTCGGCCCGCGCGGCTGGGGCGACGAACTCCTGTCCGGGATGGCGGTCACGATCGCCGTCTCGCTCCTCGGCTTCGTCCTCGGCTGCGCCCTCGGCCTCGCGACGGCGGTGGCCAGCCTGTCGCGGCGCCTCGCCCCGCGGGGGCTTGCCGACGTCTACACCACCGTCGTCCGCGGCGTGCCGAGCCTGCTGGTCATCTATCTGTTCTTCTTCGGTTCGTCGGGCGCGATCATGTTCTTCGCCCGGATGTTCGGCCACACGGGCTTCGTGTCGCTCGACGCCTTCTCGGTCGGCGTGCTCGCGCTGGCGGTGCTGACGGGCGCCTATTCGGCCGAGGTCTTCCGCGGCGCGCTGCAGGCCGTGCCGCGCGGACAGATGGAGGCCGGGCGCGCGATCGGCCTGACGGACGGGCAGGTCTTCCGCCACGTCCGCCTGCCGCAGGCGCTGCGCCTCGCGCTCCCGGGCCTCGGCAACGTGTGGCAGCTCGTGCTGAAGGACAGCGCGCTCGTCTCGGTCACGGCGCTGGCCGAACTGATGCGGATGACGTCGGTCGCGGCGCGGTCGACCGGCCAGCCCTTCACCTTCTACGTCGCCGCCGGCGTCCTCTACCTCCTGCTCACCACCGTCTCCACGCTCCTGTTCGTCCGGGCCGAGCGGCGGGTCGGGCGGCATCTGGCGGGGGTGCGGTCGTGAACCTCGACCTCGTCTGGTCGAGCCTGCCGCGGCTCCTCGACGGCCTCGTCCTCACGCTGGAGCTGGCGGTCCTGTCGCTCGCGATGGGCCTCGCGGCGGGGATCGGCCTCGCGCTCCTGCGGCGCACGGGCGGCGCGGGGCGGTGGGCGGTGGACGCCTATGTCTTCGTGTTCCGCGGCACGCCGCTGCTCGTCCAGATCTTCGCGCTCTACTTCGGGCTCGGCCAGTTCGAGGCGGTGCGGGAGAGCGTGCTGTGGCCGCTGCTGCGCGAGCCCTTCTGGTGCGCGGTCATCGCCCTCGCCCTCAACACCGCCGCCTACACCAGCGAGATCGTGCGCGGCGGGCTGGAGGCGGTGCCCCGGGGGGCCGTCGAGGCCGCGGAGGCGCTGGGCCTGCGCCGCACGGCCGTCTGGATCACGGTGATCCTGCCGCTGGCGCTGCGTCAGGCGTTGCCGGCCTACGGGAACGAGATCGTACTGATGGTGAAGGGCACGGCGCTCGCCTCCACGGTCACGCTGCTGGAGATCACCGGCATCGCCCGCCAGATCGCGTCCCGCACCTATGCGCCGCTGGAGATCTTCACCGCGGCGGGCATCCTCTATCTGGCGATCAACGTCCTGGCCGTCGTCGGCGTGCGGGCGCTGGAACGGCGGCTGACGCCGGAGGCACGGGGCGCGCGGTAGGCGCCCCCCGGCCGCTCACTCCGCCGCCCGCGCGTGTCCCTCCGCCGGCGGGGCCGCCTCGGCCTTATTCGTCCCCATGGCGCCGCGCAGCGCCGTGTAGAAGACCGGCGTCAGGAACAGGCCGAGGATGGTCACGCCCAGCATGCCGGCGAAGACCGCCGTGCCCAGCGCCTGCCGCATCTCCGCGCCCGGGCCGGTGGCGATGACGAGCGGCACCACGCCCAGGATGAAGGCGAAGGCCGTCATCAGGATGGGGCGCAGCCGCAGGCGGCACGCCTCGACCACGGCGTCGAGCACGCTACGGCCCTGGTCCTCCAGCTGTCGGGCGAACTCCACGATCAGGATCGCGTTCTTCGCCGCGAGGCCGACCAGAACCACGAGCCCCACCTGCACGAGGATGTTGTTGTCCATCCCCCGCCACATCACGCCCACGAAGGCCGCGAGCGCGGACAAGGGCACGATGAGGATGATGGCGAGCGGCAGGATCCAGCTCTCGTACTGGGCCGCGAGCGCCAGAAAGACGAACAGAACGGCGAGCGCGAAGATGTAGATGGCGGTGTTGCCGGCCAGCTTCTGCTGGAGCGCCAATTCGGTCCATTCGAACGACTGGCCCGGCAGCAGCGTGTCCCGCGCCAGTTGCTCCATCGTCGCCAGCGCCTGTCCCGACGACACGCCGGGCGCCGCCGCCCCCTGGAGCGGGACCGAGACGTACTGGTTGTAGCGCTGGATCAGCTCCGGTCCGGCGGTGTCC
>JBIJED010000136.1:0-7048 GCA_044343785.1 Azospirillales bacterium
AGGTCGACGAGCTGGAACTGTCGGTCCGCTCGGCGAACTGCCTGAAGAACGACAACATCGTCTACATCGGCGACCTCGTGCAAAAGTCCGAGGCCGAGATGCTCCGCACCCCCAACTTCGGCCGCAAGTCGTTGAACGAGATCAAGGAAGTGCTGACCCAGATGGGGCTCCACCTCGGGATGGAGATCCCGAACTGGCCGCCGGAGAACATCGAGGACCTCGCCAAGCGGCTCGAGGAGCCGTACTGATCGTCCCCGCTCCCCGCCGCCCGGCGGGGAGCGCCGTTTCCAGGGTCGCGTCGACCCGCCCCGGTCCTCTCTCGCACAGGCGCGAGGCCGCACCGGGTTCGTCATCGGTCCGCCCCGCGGGCCGGCCACCGGAGAGGAGAGCGTCGTCATGCGTCACGGCAACGGGTACCGCAAGCTGGGGGTCACCTCGACCCACCGCCGCGCCATGTTCGCGAACATGGCCGTCGCGCTGATCAAGCACGAGCAGATCAAGACGACGCTTCCGAAGGCGAAGGAACTCCGTCCGGTCGTCGAGAAGCTGATCACGCTCGGCAAGAAGGGTGGCCTTGCCAACCGTCGACGCGCGATCGCCGAGATCCGTGACGAAAAGATGGTCGAGAAGCTGTTCACGACGCTGGCCGACCGCTACCGCGCCCGTTCGGGCGGCTATTGCCGCGTGCTCAAGGCGGGCTTCCGCTATGGCGACATGGCGGCGATGGCGTTGATCGAGCTGATGGACCGCGACCCGGACGCCAAGGGCCAGGACAGCGGCCCGGTGCAGACCGAGGGCGAGGAGGCGGAGGCGGCCTGACCGGGCCTTTCCGCTCACCCGTCGATCCTCTTCCGTCCCGGCCCTCACCCAAGGGCCGGGACGTTTCGTTTTGCCATCGTGCGTTCGCCGCTTGCCCCCCTCGTCCGAGATTGTAGACTTCGGCCCGGGCGGACACGGTTCAGGTGCGGAGACGGTTCATGAACGATCAAGCGGTTGTCGCCCGGACGGGCGTGTCCTCGGCGGCTCCGGCCCGCGTCGCGTCCCTCGCGCCGGTCTTCCTCGCGGCTTTCCTCGGCGCGTTCCTGGTCTGGGGCGTCGGCTTCGCCCAGAACGACCTCCTGCACAACGCCGCGCACGACACGCGGCACTCGAACGGCTTCCCCTGCCACTGAGCGGGTCGACACGATGGTGCTGTTCCGCCGTCTCGTGTTCGCCGCGCTCTGCGCCGGCCTCCTCTCGGGGGGCGTCGCGACGCTGGGGCACCAGGTCGGCACCGTCCCGGTGATCCTGGCGGCGGAGGGCCACGAGCCCGCGCCGGCCGACGGACACGACGGACACGGCGGACACGACGGACACGGCGCGTGGGAGCCGGCGGCCGGTCTGGAACGCGTCCTCTTCACCGCGCTCGCCGACGGTCTCACCGGGGTCGGGTTCGCCCTTCTCCTCGTCTGCGCCTACGCGCTTCGCGGCGGGGCCATGAGCCCGCGCCGCGGCCTCGTCTGGGGGGGCGCGGGTTTCGTGGTCTTCACGCTCGCGCCGTCGCTCGGCCTGCCGTTCCGCCTGCCCGGCGCGGCGGAGTCGCCCGTGTTCGACCGGCAGGTCTGGTGGCTGGCGACGGCCATGCTGACGGCGGTCGGCCTCGCGCTGGTCGCCTTCCGCCGCCGGCTGCCCTGGATCGCGCTGGCGGTCGTGCTGATCGCCCTCCCGCACCTCATCGGGGCGCCGCAGCCCGTCGCGCCCGGCGGCACGGTTCCCGACGATCTCACCCGCCGCTTCGTCCTGATCGCGACGGCGACGAGCCTGCTGTTCTGGCTGTCCCTCGGCGCGACGACCGGCCTCTTCTACCGCCGCATCGTCCAGCGCGCCTGATCCCTCATCGCCGCGGGGTGTGGGCCCTCAGGAACAGGTCGACCGATCGCTCCACGTGCGCCCGCCGCGCCGGCCCCTCCAGGCAGGCGGCCTTTCCGCACACCTCGCGCATGTGATGGTCGCCCATGACGAGCCAGCCGAACTGCTGGGCCGCGACCTCCGGGTCGGCGAGCACGAGGCCGCCCCGTGCCGCCTCGTCGACGAGGAGCTGCGCCAGCATGGTCTTGGTGGCGTCCGGCCCGGTCTCGAAGAAGGCGTCGGCCGCCTCCGGGCTCTGCCGGCCTTCCGCGGCCAGAAGGCGGAACACGCCGATGGCGTCCGCGCTGAGCACCAGCCCGTAGAGCCGCTCGCCGATGCCCACCAGCGTCGCCCGCAGGTCCGGATGGCGGCCCGGTGCCTCCACGCCCTGCATCACCTGACGGCTACGGTCCTCGATCAGGGCGCGGAACAGGCCGTCCTTGCTCTCGAACATCGCGTAGAGCGTCGACAGCGACCCGCCGGACCGCTTCACCACGTCCGACAGGCTCGTGGCCGCGTAGCCCTTGGTGAGGAACAGTTCGGCCGCCGCGTCGATGAACGCGCGCCGACGTGCCTCCCGCCGGCTCGTCGCCGGATCGGCGTGCCCGTCCGTGGTCGCGGGCAGTTCCATCCGCACATCCCCCGTTGACCGTAACGTAATCTACATTACACTTGATTCCGCGACAGGCCAACCACGACCTGCCGATCGTCAATGGGCGAAGGGATCATCGTCATGTCGGCAACCCCGGTCCACCCCTCATCCTCGCCCCGGTCGCGCGCCGCCGTCGCCGGTCTCGTGCTGTCGCTCGCCGTGCTCGCCGCCTGCACCGAGAAGCAGGCCCGGACGGAGGAGCCGCCCAAGCCCGTCCGCGTCGCCCAGGTCCGGTTCGAGACGCCGGTCGACCGGCAGGTCTTCTCCGGCACCGTCGTCCCGCGGACCGAGGCGACGGTCGCCTTCCAGGTGAGCGGGCGGATGACGGCCCGGCCGGTGGACGTCGGCACCCGGGTGGAGGCCGACACGGTGGTCGCCCGCCTCGACCCGGTCGACCTCGACCTGTCGCTGCGCGCGGCGCGGGAGGCCGTCGCCGGGGCGGAGGCCACGCTGCGGCAGGCCCGCGCCGATCTCGACCGCTACGAGCAGCTGCGCGCCAGCACCGTCTTCAATCCCGCGGTCTTCGACCAGCGCCTCGCGGCCGCCCGCTCGGCCGAAGCACGGCTGAACCAGGCGCGCAGCGATCTCGCGCTCGCCGGCAACCGGGTGCGTTACGCCGAGCTGAATGCCGGCGTGGCCGGCGTCGTCACGGCCGTGCTGCAGGAGCCGGGGCAGGTGGTCGCGGCGGGGCAGGGGGTTGTCCGTGTCGCCGCGACGGGCGCGCTCGAGGTGATGGTGGACCTGCCCGAGCATCGGCTGGCCGAGGTGGTGCGGGCCGATCGCGTCCGCTGGACGCTCTGGGCCGACCCGGACACGCCGCGGCCGGCCCGCCTGCGCGAGCTGTCGCCCGCGGCCGACGTCCAGACCCGCACCTTCCGCGCCCGCTTCGCCCTCGACGAGGTGCCGCCCTACGCGCAGCTCGGCATGACGGCGACGTTGACGGTGGAGCGGGCGGGGGAGGGGCCGGTCGCGGCGCTGCCCGCCACGGCGATCTCCCAGCAGGGGACGGGCCCCGCCGTGTGGACCGTCGATCCGGCGGCCGGCAGCGTCCGCCTCGTCCCGGTGGAGGTGGCGGGCTGGCGGGGGGACGCGGTGCTGATCCGCGGCGGGGTGGCCGAGGGGGCCAGCGTCGTCACCGCCGGGGTGCACAAGCTCGACGCCTCGCGGCGCGTCCGTGTCCTGGTCGAGGAGGCTCGGCGATGAGGGGTCCGAACCTGTCGGAATGGTCGCTGCGCCATCCGTCGCTGATCGTCTTCGCGATCCTGCTCCTCTCGGTCGCGGGCGTTCTCTCCTACCTCCGCCTCGGCCAGGCGGAGGATCCCGACTTCACCATCAAGACGATGGTGGTCAGCACCGCCTGGCCCGGCGCCACGGCGCGTGAGGTGGAACTGCATGTCACCGACGAGATCGAGAAGAAGCTCCAGGAGACGCCCTGGCTCGAGAGCCTCGTCAGCTACTCGCGTCCGGGCGAATCGGTCGTCCGCGTCAACCTGCGCCAGGACACGCCGCCGTCGGCGGTCGCGGACGTCTGGTACCAGGTCCGCAAGAAGACGGGCGACGTCCGAAACCGCCTGCCGCAGGGCGTGCAGGGCCCCTTCTTCAACGACGAGTTCGGGGACACGTTCGGCATCATCTACGCCGTCTCCGGCGACGGCTGGTCGATGCCGGAGCTGAAGAAGGTCGCCGAGGACGTGCGCGGCCGTCTCCTGCGGGTGAAGGACGTCGGCAAGATCGAGCTCTACGGGACCCAGGACCCGAAGGTCTTCGTGGAATTCTCCCACACCTTCCTCGCCAACACCGGCATCCAGCCGCAGCAGATCTTCGACGGCCTCGTGCGCGAGTACGCGGTCACCGGCACCGGGCAGATCGACACCGCGACCGACCGGGTGGCCATCCGCATCGACGGCACGCCCGACACGGCCGAGGCCGTGCGGCAGGTGCCCATCCTCGTGAACGGGCGCCTCGTGCGTGTCGGCGACGTGGCCGAGGTGCGCCCCGGCACCGAGGACCCGGCCACCTTCACCATGCGCTTCAACGGGAAGCCCGTGGTCGGCCTCGGGATCTCCATGGCCAAGGGCGGCAACATCATGGAGGTGGGGGCCGCCGTCGCGGCCGAGATGGCGCGGATCCGCCGCGCGCTGCCCGTCGGCGTCGAGGTCGAGCAGGTGGCCGACCAGCCGCACGTCGTCTCCGGCTCGATCGAGGAGTTCGTGATCTCGCTGGCCGAGGCGCTGGCGATCGTGCTGGCCGTCAGCCTGATCAGCCTCGGCCTGCGCACCGGCATCGTCGTGGCGCTGTCCGTGCCGCTGGTGCTGGCGATCACCTTCCTTCTGATGGCGGTGATGGGCATCAACCTGCACCGCATCTCGCTCGGCGCCCTCATCATCGCGCTGGGGCTTCTCGTCGACGACGCGATCATCGCGGTCGAGATGATGATGGTGAAGCTCGAGCAGGGCTGGGACCGGGTGAAGGCGGCGAGCTTCGCCTACACCTCCACCGCCTTCCCCATGCTCACCGGAACGCTCGTGACGGCCGCCGGCTTCGTGCCGGTCGGTTTCGCCAAGTCGGCCGCCGGCGAATACACCAACGCGATCTTCTGGGTCGTCTTCCTGTCGCTCATGGTGTCGTGGATCGTCGCGGTCCTCTTCACGCCCTTCATCGCCTATCACCTGCTGCCCAAGGTGAAGCCGCACACCGATGGCGGGCACCACGACATCTACGATACGCGCATCTACCGCGCGATCCGGGCGACCGTCGGCTGGTGCGTGCGGTGGCGCAAGAGCGTGATCGCGGTGACCGCCGCGACCTTCGCGCTCGCCATCTTCGGCTTCGGCTTCGTCCAGCAGCAGTTCTTCCCGTCCTCCTCCCGGCCGGAGCTGATGATCGACCTTCAGCTGGCCGAGGGATCGTCGTTCCAGGCGACCGAGCGGGCCGTGAAGCGGATGGAGGTCTGGTTGGCCGGGCAGCCGGAGGTGGAGCACTTCGTCGCCTACACGGGTGCCGGGACCCCACGCTTCTACCTGCCGCTGAACCCGGAACTGCGGAACGCCGGCTTCGGCCAGTTCGTGGTGATGACGAAGGGGCTGGAGGCACGGGAACGGCTCCTGAAGCGGCTCCGCGAGCGCTTCGATACCGAGGAACCGGAACTCCGCGGCCGCGTCACGCGGCTGGAGAACGGGCCGCCGGTCGGCTTCCCGGTCCAGTTCCGCGTGATCGGCGACGATCCGGCGACGATCCGGCGCATCGCCGAGGAGGTACGGACCGTGATGCGGGCGAACCCCGACACCCGCGACGTCCATTTCGAGTGGAACGAGCTGTCGAAGGCGGTCCGGCTGGAGGTCGACCAGGCGAAGGCGCGGGCACTCGGCGTCAACAACCAGGACCTCGCCCGCACGCTCGCCACGCTGATGTCCGGCACGGTGGTCACCCAGATCAAGGCGGGGACGGAACTGGTCGACGTGATCGCCCGCGCGGTGCCCGACGAGCGGCTGTCGCTGGAGCGCATCGGCGACGTCAACATCGGTACGGCGCGCGGGACGACGGTGCCCCTGTCCCAGGTCGCCACGATCCGCCACGTGCTGGAGGAGCCGGTTCTCTGGCGGCGCGACGGCCGCACGATGATGACGGTGCGCTCCGACATCGTGGACGGGGTGCAGGCGCCCGTCGTCTCCACCGCGGTCGACCGGGCGCTGGAACCGCTGCGCGCCCGCCTGCCCGACGGCTACCGCGTCGACATGGGCGGGGCGATCGAGGAGAGCGTGAAGAGCCAGTCGTCCATCTTCGCGGTCATGCCGCTGATGGTGCTGATCATGCTCACGGTGCTGATGATCCAGCTCCAGAGCTTCTCCCGCCTCGTGATCGTGTTCCTCACCGCACCCCTCGGCATGATCGGCGTGTCGGCGGCGCTGCTGCTCTCGGGCCTGCCGTTCGGCTTCGTCGCCCTGCTGGGCGTCATCGCGCTGGCCGGGATGATCATGCGCAATTCGGTCATCCTGGTGGACCAGATCGAGCAGGACATCCGCGACGGGCACACGCCCTACGAGGCGATCGTCGGGGCGGCCGTCCGGCGCGCCCGGCCGATCTTCCTGACCGCGGCGGCGGCCATCTTCGCGATGGTGCCGCTGGTGCCGTCGGTCTTCTGGGGCCCGATGGCCGTGGCGATCATGGGCGGGCTGGCCGTGGCGACGCTGCTGACGCTCCTGTTCCTGCCGGCGCTCTATGCCGCGTGGTTCCGGGTGGCGGTGCCGGCGCGCCCGGGGCGGGCGGCGGTCGGGTTGCCGTCGGGCATGGTGCCGACGCCGGCGGAGTAGGACCGTCGAGGACCCTCACCCATCGACAGCCTTGCGGTCGATGGGTGAGGGTATCGCGAATGCGCCGCCCCTTCCTTTCCGCACGACCGTTCGTTATCCTCTTCCGATGGGCAAGGGGCAGCAGACGCGCGAGACCATCGTGGGGACCGCGTTGGAGGTGGCGAGCGTCGCGGGGCTCGACGGTCTCTCGATCGGCGAC
>JBIJED010000247.1:0-5109 GCA_044343785.1 Azospirillales bacterium
TGACCGCGCCCCAGGTGAGGTCGACCTGATAGCGCTCGAGCGCCCCGGGCACGCCCGCCGCGTGGCGGAACCGCCCGGTCACGCCGGCGTCCGGCGCCGCCGCGACGCTGACCAGCCAGTACTTGTCGGTGACGCCGATCCAGCCGCCGGTCGAGGTGAACTCGTTCGTCTTGCCCTTGAGGTCGCTGTAGTGGAACTCGCGCAGGCGCCCGTCGAAGACCCCGAGCGGCCCCTCGTGCAGGATGTAGAAGCCGAGCGTCTCCGGCGTCCCGTGCCGCGAGACGAGGCCGTAGGGCACCAGCGTGATCGGCCGGTCGGTGCCGTTCACGACCCGCTGGGTGATCGTGAACATGTAGTTCTCGTCGATCGAGACCACGCGCTCGAACCGGACGCCCGCACCGTTGTCCCATGTCATGGTGATCGGGCGGGTGGGGGTGAGCACCGCGGTCTCGGGCACGGTCCAGACGGTGTCGGCGTCGGGGACCGCGACGGTCGTCCCCGGCGCCGGAACCCAGCCGACCTCGGCGTAGTAGGGATTGCGCGACCCCATCGGCGACAGGAGCGCGACCTCCGGGCTGCGCGGGTCCGGCGTCACGTGATAGGCGGCGAGGGTCAGGTCGTCGATCCGGCCGCCGGTGGCCGAGAAGGATCCGTGCAGGCGCGGGGTGTCGATGCGCACCCGGC
This sequence comes from Azospirillales bacterium, assembly GCA_044343785.1. GTDB lineage: Bacteria > Pseudomonadota > Alphaproteobacteria > Azospirillales > Azospirillaceae > CANGXM01. The sequence continues at coordinate 685 of JBIJED010000247.1, forward strand.
GCCCCTCGGCGATCACCTCGGCCCGGTCGCGGGGACCGATCGGCGCAGCGGCGGGAGCCTGGACGCCGGGCGCGGCGGCGGACGGCGCGGCGGCGGACGGCGCGATGGCGGCCGTCTCCTCCGCGCGCTGGGACTGCAGCGCCTGCTGGCGCGGCCCCTCGTAGAAGACCTGGAAGCCGAGGATGATCAGGATCGACAGGGCGATCGCGAGGATCAGGTTCTTCTGGTCGCTCATGGCTGGTGACCGGTCCTGCCGTTCGATGTCGTGACGAGGGGTGCGGGGAGCGTGGCCGTCGGGCCGGATGTGGGGTTGCGCGGGCGCGGTCGCTATAGCGGCGTACGTCGGGACGTGGCGCCCGGCGGATGGTCGCACGCGCAGCCCGGGCCGTGCCGCGGCGGGACCGGGTCCCACCCCGCGCCGCCCCACGGGTTGCACCGCAGGATGCGCCACACGGCCATGGCACCGCCGCGCAGCGCCCCGTGCGTCGCGACCGCGTCGAGCGCGTAGCGCGAGCACGAGGGCTCGAACCGGCAGTTGGCCCCGAGGATCGGCGACAGGGTCCAGCGATAGACGTGGACCAGACCGCGCATCAGATGGGCGAGCGGGCTCATGGCGACCCGTCCAGCCCGGAGCCGGCCTCGGTCCAGAGGCCCAGGCGCCGCAGGCAGCCGGTGAGGTCGGCGGTGAGGTCGGCCCAGGGCCGTTCGACCGTCTCCGGCCGCGCGACGAGCACGAGATCGTGGCCCGGCGGCACGTGCGGCACCGCGACGGCCAGCGCGGCCGCGCGCATGCGCCGCTTCGCACGGTTGCGCTTCACCGCGTTGCCGACCTTCTTCGAGGCGGTGTAGCCGATGCGGAGCGCGGGCTCGCCCTCGGCGGGCGACTGGCGCGAACAGTGTCGTCGGGCCTGAACGATCAGGCCCGGGGCGACCTTCTTGCGCTGGGTTCCGGCGACCGCCAGGAACTCGGCCCGGCGCTTCAGGCGGCCCACACGCGTGCGGGTGCGGCCGCGCGACACGTCAGGCGCAGAGACGCTTGCGCCCCTTGGCCCGCCGCCGCGCCAGCACCTTGCGACCGCTCGGGGTCTCCATGCGGCTGCGGAAGCCGTGACGGCGCTTCCGGATGAGCTTGGACGGCTGGTAGGTGCGCTTCACGGGACGGACTCCAGGACGAACGACGGCACTTCGAAAGAGAGCCGCGGCTTATAGACGTCGGCGACCGCCGGAGTCAACCGTCCGGCGACCGCCGGTCAGCGGGACGGGGCCGCGCCGGGGGCCGGGGCCGGGGCGGACGACGGGGCGTTGGCCGGGGCGGACGACGGGGCGTTGGCGGGTGCCGGAGCCCGCTGCGCCGCGGCCGGGCGCGCGGGGGCCGCGGGCGCGGGCGGCGGGGCGAGGGCGTTGCCGGGCGCGACGAGCACGATGCCGGGGATGTTCGGATCGATGTTCGGGCGCAGCTGGTCGCCGAGGCCGGCCGCCTTCAGCGCATCGACAAGCGTATCGATCTCCGGGACGCCGGTTCGGCCGGTCACGGCCGTCCGCTCGGTCATCGGCGGGCCGTTGGGCGAGGGGTTGAGGACGTTGCGCGGCGCGTCCGCCGGCATGGGCACGTCGGACGTCGCGGCACCCGGCCGCGACCGCGGGGCCAGGACCTGCTGCGAGGGATCGCTCCGCACGTCGGGCGCGCCGACGCCGGGGCCGCGCATCGACAGGTCGGTCGCCGGATCGAGGCCGCCCGCCGGGCGGAAGGACAGGTCCTCGGGCGGGATCACCTTGGGGAACGGGATGTCCGGCGACGGTGGACCCCGAACCCCTTCGAGATCGATGGTGCACTGGCCGCCGTAGAGGACGTGGCAGATTTCCGGCGCGGAGGCGCGCGGCCCGCCACCCGTCGGCGTCGTCACCCGCCACGCCACCCCGTCCGGCGACTGGGCCGGCGCCGGGGTCGGGAGGCCGGCGACGAGCGCAAGGCCGAGAACGGAAAGAAGCGGAACGACGCGCATGCCACGCAGGATAGGCGAACGGCGCCGCGTGCACAATGCTCGAGGACCGACCGGCCTCAGCTCTCGAAGCCGAGTTCGACCGCCCGCATCGCCGCCTGGGTGCGGTTACGCGCGCCCAGCTTCCGGAAGACGCCGCGGACGTGCATCTTCACCGTCACCTCCTCGAGTTCGAGGGCGCGGGCGATCTCCTTGTTGGAGCTGCCCTTGAGGAGGAACTCGAGGATCTGTCGCTCGCGCTTGGTCAGCGGCGGCCCCGCCTCGGCCCGCGCGGCCGGCTGCTCGGCCGCCATGGCGTGCACCGAGGCCGGAAGGAACGTCTCGCCGCCCAGCATGAGGTGGATGGCGCCGACCAGGGCACCGCCGTTGAGCGTCTTGGGGATGAAACCCGCCGCACCCTTGGCCACCGCGGCGTTCACGTCCTGCGCCCGCGCGTTGCCGGACATGATGGCCACGGGAAGACCCGGCCGCTTGGCCTTGATCTTTTCGATGCCGTCGATCCCGCTGGTGCCCGGCATCAGCAGGTCGAGGATCACGATGTCCGGCGGCTCCCCCCCGTCGAGGGCCGCGAGCGCCTCGTCCACCGACCCGACGGTCGACACGATCGTGCCGGGTTCGACCCGTTCGATGTGCGACTTCAGCGCGTCGCGGACGAGGACATGATCGTCGGCGATGAGGAGGCGCATGCCGTGGTGATCCTCGCTGCGATGGACGGCGTATGCCGGCCGGAGATGATGCGGGTCAACCAACACTAACGCCCCTTGTCAACAGCGCCAATGGAATAGATACACGCGATGACTCCCGGGTGCGCGGCGTGCGCCCATTCCCCTCCGGCGGTGGCGCCCCACATGCAGAACGACCCGTTCGACGCGCTGCGACGCGGCGACCTCGCCGCGGCCGAGTCGGGACTCCGGCGCGCGCTCGCCTCGGCCCCGCGCGATCCCGACGTCGTCAACGCGCTCGGCATGGTGCTCTACCGGCGCGGGCGGGTCGACGAGGCCGCGCGGCTCGTCCGGCGGGCGACGCAGCTCCGCCCCGACGACGCGGGCCTGCGGGTCAATCTGGCGCTCACCTGCCTGTCGGCGGGGCGGATCGAGGACGCGCTGGCCGCCGCCCGGGCCGCGGTCGCGCGGGCGCCGACGCTGGCCCCGGCGCAGTCGATGCTCGGCCGCGCGCTGGCGTCGGCGGGCGACGCCGCCGGTGCCCTCGCGGCGCAGGAGGCCGCCGTCGCCGCCGATCCCGCCTTCCTGCCGGCCCGGATGGAGGCCGCCGGCCTCGCCGAGGCGACCGGCGACCTCGACGCCGCGCGTGTTCACATGGAGGCGGCGGCCCGCATCGCGCCGCGGGACGCGCGGATCCTGGCGGCGCTGGCCCGGCTGGAGGCGCTGGGCGGGCGGGCGGACGCGGCAACCGAGACGGCGCGGCGCGCCATCGCCGTCGCCCCCGGCCATCCCGACGGGCACGCCGCCCTCGGCCTCGCCCTGATGGAGGCCGGCCGGCCGGCCGACGCGGTCGCCCCCCTCGGACGGGCCGCCGCCCTCGCCCCCGGCGACCGCGACGTCGCCCGCGACCTCGGCGCGGCGCGCATGCTGGCGGGCGACCTCGACGGCGCCGAGGCGATCTTCCGCGCGCTTCTCGCCGACGGACCGGGGGACGCCGACGCGCACAACAACCTCGGTGCCGTCCTGCGCGCCGCCGGGCGGGGACCGGAGGCGGCGGCGGCGTTCCGCGCGGCGCTCGGCGCCGATCCCGGCCATCCGCGCGCCGGCGTCAATCTCGCGGGCGTGCTGACCGACCTGGGCGAGGCCGACGCGGCCCGCGCGGCGCTGGAGGCCGTTCTGGCGCGGCGGCCGGGCGACCCGACCGCGACCCACATGCTGGCCGCCCTGGGCGCCGCCGCGGCGCCCGCGCGCGCGCCCGACGCCTACGTCCGCGGCCTGTTCGACCGGTTCGCCGCGACGTTCGAGACGACGCTGGACGGCCTCGACTACCGCGCCCCGGCCCTGATCGCCGCGGCGCTGGACGCGTCGCCGGGGGTGGAGGGGGAGCGGCTCGCGATCCTCGACGCGGGCTGCGGGACCGGGCTCTGCGCGCCCTTCCTGCGGCCGCGGGCGGCGCGGCTCGACGGCGTCGACCTCTCGCCCGGCATGCTGGCGCAGGCCCGGGCGCGCGGGCTCTACGACGACCTCGCGGAGGGCGAACTCACCGCCGTCCTCGCGGCCCGGCCCGGCGGCTGGGACCTGATCGTGGCCGCCGACGTGCTGTGCTACTTCGGCGACCTCACGGCGGTGCTCGCGGCCGTGGCGGGCGCGCTCAGGCCCGGCGGACGCATCGCCTTCACGGTCGAGGCGGCGGCGACGGGGCACGCGCTGGGGCGCGGCGGCCGCTACGCCCACGGGGCCGACCACGTCGCGGCGGCGGCCGG
>JBIJED010000137.1:0-7024 GCA_044343785.1 Azospirillales bacterium
GCGGCGATCGACGGGCTCGACGCGGCGCTCGCCGGCTTCGCGGCCAGGGTCGCGGCGGGCACCGTCCCGGCGGCGGCGGCGAACGCGGTCCTCCAGGGCCTCGCCCGCATCCTCGTCCCGCTGAACTTCACCCGCGAGCCGCGGTTCCGGCACGACCCGGCCTACACCGTCCCGCCACTGCCGGCGCTCGCCGTCGCGGGGGAATGGACCCACCTGCCGCCCGAGCACCGGGGCTTCGCGCTCACCCAGCTGCTGCGCGGTCGCAACCAGACCCTCGCGGCGCTGCGGGACGCCACGCGGATGGTGACCGCCGCAGGGTGATCCGGCCGGTCCGATCACACGTAGGAGATCCGGTGCGCGGCGTTTGCCTCCCGCGCACCGGACGTGTTTAAGTCGGGCCGAAGAACGGAGGCTCCCGTGCGGCAACTCGGTTCCAATCGTCGGCGTACCCAGGTCACCGCGGCCCGTCACAACCGCGCCTTCGACGTGCTGTCGAACGGGGTGCTGCTCTTCGTCATCTTCTCCGCCGTCGCCTCGCTGGTCATCGGCAAGGGCGAGATGCTGATGGACCGCGCCTTCGCGGGCGGCGATCTGCACTGGCTGGTGGCGGAAGGCGCGTTGCCCTTCCTCGGTGCCGTGCTCTCGGCCTTCGCGACCCACGCGGGCCTGCGCGCGCTCCTGCGGCGCCTGCGCCTGCGGCTGTCGACCGACGAATATCCGGCCAGCATGGTGTTCCTGACCGTCGTCGGCCTGTTCGCCGTCGGCGGCGCGCTCCTCGACTGGCGCGAGGGGATCGAGCGCTACTGGCTCACCCACCTCACGGTCGTCGTCGGCGCCTGGGCCGGGGTGGTCCTGCGCCGCCGGTTCCGGCTCTGAGCCCCTCAGCAGCGCCCGCCGGCCCCTTGACCGGACCCGGCCTCGCCGTCTTCGACTTCGACGGAACGCTCGTGCAGGGCGACAGTCTCCTGCCGTTCGTCGAGCGCGTCGTCGGGCGCACGCGCGCGCGCCTGTCCCTCGTCCGCGCGCTGCGGTCGGCCTTCACGCTCCGGGCCCGCGGCCGGCTGACGGAGATGGACGCCCGCACGACGGTGAAGGCCATCCTCCTGCGCGAGACGCTGGCCGGCATTCCGGCAGCGGAGGCCCGCGCGGCGGCCGACCGCCTCGTCGGCTGGGTCCGCTGGAAGGCGCCGATCCGCGACGCGCTTCTCGAACACAAGCGGGCCGGCCGCCACGTCCTCGTGGCGACGGGGGCACTCGGCCTGTACATGCCCCGGCTGCTCGCCGACCTGCCGGTCGACGGGCTGCTGGCCACCGACGTGGAGGAGGTCGACGGCGTGCTGACCGGACACATGCCGCACGGGAACTGCGTCCGGGCGGTGAAGGCGACGCGCCTGGCCGCCTATCTGAAGGAACACGGGCCCTTCGGCCCGACCTGGGGATACGGCAATCGTCCGAGCGACCTGCCCATGCTGGCGCTGGTCGACCACGCGACGGTCGTGTGAGAGGCAGACGGGAGGCGGCGATGGCACGGGTGTTGAGCGAGGCGCAGCGCGAGACCTTCGCGCGGGACGGGTTCCTGACGATCGAGGGCTTCGCCGATCCGGCCGCCTGCCGGGCGCTGATCGACCGGGCGCGGGGCATCGTCGACGCCTTCGATCCCGACGCCGTCCGCTCCGTCTTCTCCACCAAGCGCCAGCAGCACACGACCGACGACTGGTTCCTCTCGTCGGGCGGCGAGATCCGCTGCTTCTTCGAGGAGGAGGCGTTCGACGACGGCGGCGCCCTGCGGCAGGACAAGCACCTGTCGATCAACAAGATCGGTCACGCGCTGCACGACCGCGATCCGCTGTTCGACCGCTTCTCCCGCGATCGGCGGCTGGCGGGCATCTGCGCCGACGTCGGCATGGCCGACCCGCGGCTGATCCAGTCCATGTACATCTTCAAGCAGCCGCGCATCGGCGGCGAGGTCGTCTGCCACCAGGATTCGACCTTCCTTTGGACCGAGCCGAAGAGCTGCGTCGGCCTCTGGTTCGCGCTCGAGGACGCGACGGTCGAGAACGGCTGCATGTGGGGCCTGCCCGGCCGGCACCGCGAGGGCCTGCGCAAGCGGATGGTGCGCAACGGCCAGGGCGGCGTGCGGATGGAGACATTCGACCCCGCCCCCTTCACGACCGAGGGCGAGGTGCCGCTGGAGGCCCCCGCAGGTACGCTCATCCTGCTCCACGGCGAGGCGCCGCACCGGAGCGGCGCCAACCGCTCCGACCGGTCGCGCCACGCCTACGCGGTCCACGTGATCGACGGGACGTGCGCCTACCCGGCCGACAACTGGCTCCAGCGGCCGGCGGACCTCCCGGTCCGGGGCTTCTGACGGGGAGGACTTGAACGGGCGTCGATCACGGGCATATCCTGTGCCTGATCCTGGCTTGTCTTGATCATCACTTGAAGCGATACAAGTCGAGCAAGTCACATGTCGATATGAACACCTGTTCACAAGGGCGATCCCGACGATGCTCATGTCCCCGGACTGGCTGAAGGACGGAAAGGCCGGCGACGCGTCGGCGCCGCCGCTCGCCGTCCGCGGCCTCACCGTCGCCTACGACCGGCGCCCGGTCCTGTGGGACGTGGCGTGGGACGCCCCGGCGCGGGGCCTCGTCGCCGTGGTGGGGCCGAACGGCGCCGGCAAGTCGACCTTCGTCAAGGCCGTTCTGGGCCTCGTGCCCACCGTCACCGGCGAGGTGACGGTGTTCGGGCGCGACGTGCGGCGCCAGCGGCGCGCGGTCGGCTACGTACCCCAGCGCGAGAGCGTGGACTGGGATTTCCCCGTCTCGGCGGTGGAGGTCGTGGCCATGGGCCGTTACGGGCGCATCGGCTGGTTCCGCCCCGTCGGCCGCGCCGACCGGGCGGCGGCGCGCGAGGCGCTGGACCGGGTCGGGATGTCGGCCTTCGCCGACCGGCAGATCGGCCAGCTGTCCGGCGGGCAGCAGCAGCGCGTCTTCCTCGCCCGGGCACTCGCGCAGGACGCGCGGGTCTATCTGATGGACGAGCCGTTCGCGGGCGTGGACGCGGCGACGGAGCACGCGATCCTCGCCGTGCTGCGCGACCTCGACCGCGCCGGTCGGACGGTGATCTGCGTCCACCACGACCTCGGAACGGTGCGCGGCTGGTTCGACCACGTGCTCATGCTCAACACCCGCCTCGTCGCCGCCGGCCCGGTGGAGACGACGCTGACCGACGAGACGCTGAAGGCGACCTACGGCGGACGCATGCTGCTGGACTGAGGGACCCGGGCCGCACGGCCCGGATCCCCTGCCCCGTCGGCCGGTCTCAGAAGCGGTAGCGCAGCGCCACGCCCACGATGTCCACCGTGCTCTCCGCCTTGGCACGCGTGACGTTCGCCCCGACGGTGCCGTTGCGGATGTTCACCTCGCCCTGGTCGACGAAGATGTGCGCGTAGGCGACGTCGAGGACGAGGCTCTCGCTGAAGGCGTAGCTGGCGCCGATGCCGAGGCGGAAGCGGTCGCCGTCGGGCGTCCGGGTCGAGCGGAACTCGCTCTGCACCGGCGTCTGGTAGAAGGCCATGCCGGCCCGCAGGGTCAGCGCGTCCGACCAGGAGAACTCGGCCCCCACGCCGACCTGCCAGCTGTCGACATAGTTCTGGACGTCGGACGGCGGGTTGAAGCCGGTCGTCGTCTGGACGTCGATCTCCTTGAACCGGCTCCACCGCCACCAGCTTGCGCCTGCCGTGACCGTGAACCGGTCGTCCAGCCTGTGGGCGATGCCGATGCTGGCGATGTCCGGAAGCTTGAGCTCGGCCTTGCCGACCACCGTGCCGTTCGCGACGAGCGGGCTGGCCGAGTTCGAGACGCTCTGGTCGCCCTCGATGTCGTGGTCGACGTGGGAGCGGTAGTGCAGGCCGATGCGCGTCGTCGGCAGCGGCTTCCAGAGCACGCCGACGTTGAAGCCCGCCGCGATGTCGTCGCCCTCGACCTTGTAGAAGGCGTCCGTGGTGCCGGTGAAGATCCGTCGCTTCAGGGTGACGTCGGCCTTCTGGATGTCGATGCCGCCGCCGACCGACAGCGTGTCGGTGATGCGGTAGGCGCCCGTGATCGACAGATTGATGACCCGCAGGTCGGTCTCGGTCGCGTTGTAGCGGCCGAACCAGCCGTCGCCGTAGTCGCTGGCGAGGCCGAAGGGCGCGTTCAGCCCCACGCCGACCCAGGCGCGACGGTCGAGGAACGGATAGGCGAGGTAGAGGTGGGGCACGACCGCCGGGTCGTAGGGGTTCCCGCTCTCGCGGCCGGCGATGGAGGCTCCCGTCGTGTTGGTCGAGCCGCGGTTGGTCAGGTTCTGGTCGATGACGATCAGGCTCCCGCCGCCGACGAATTCCGCGCCCTTCAGCTCGGTCATGCCGGCGGGATTGAAGTAGATGGTGCTGGCGTCGCCCGCGAACGCCGCCTCGCCCGCGAACGACCGGCCGAGGCCGGTGACGCTCTGCTGGGGAATGTAGAAGCCCTGGGCCGCCGCCGTGCCGGCGAAGCCCGCGACGGCCAGCGTGATCGCCGAAACCGTGCCGAGGCGCATCGTGAAACTCATGTCGCTCCTCCCTTTACCCCCTCCCTTCAACCGGGAGTGGTCATATGCCATATGGAGGATAGCCGGAACAGGCAAGCGGTAAAACACGATCTTGACGATCCTGGGGCGAAACCTGTCGACCGTCGTCCCGACGCCACATCCGAAAGGAAGCCACCGCTCAGTCCTCGCCAGGGACGCCGTCCGGATAATGGGCGAGGACCCATTCCAGGTGCGCGCGCATCGCCCGCTCGGCGAGGCCCGGATCGCGCGAGGCGATGGCGTCGCGGATGGCCGCGTGGTGGCCGACGATCGTGTCCGCGGAGCCCGGCGCGAAGAGGGCGCCGTGGTGGAACGCGAGGAGATCGCCGAGCGCCTCCTGCACCACCGACAGGAAGTGCATGTAGATCGGGCTCGCGGCCGCACGCCCGACCGCGAGGTGGAACGCGACGTCGTCCTCGGCCCGGTGGAGGGCGCGACGCGGATCCTCCATCCGCCGCGCGGCGGCGTCGATCTCGGCCACCTGCCCGGCGGTGGCGAAGCGGGCGGCGCGGTTGGCGGCCCAGCTCTCCAGCATCAGCCGGATCTCGGCGAGGTCCGACAGGCTCTCGGACTTCAGCCGGACGAGCGCGGCCAGCGGCGGGTCCATGCCGCCGACCGAGGAGACGACGCGGGTGCCGCCGCCCTGCACGGCGACGAGGAACCCTTGGGTCTTCAGCTGCTGGAGGGCCGCGCGGACCGAAACCCGGCTCACGCCCATCCGCTCCGCCAATTGCCGCTCCCCCGGCAGGCGCTCGCCCGGCGCCAGTTCGCCGCGGGCGATCATGTCCGCGAGCGAGCGGCGCACGCGCTCGGAGACCTGGGTCCTGTCGGGCTCGGGCGGGGAAGGGATCATGGGCTGCGGCACGGACGGTCCGGTTCGATCTAACGGCGGGGTCGGTCGCCCGTCAACCGGTGCTGCCACGGCGGGCGAGCACGATTCCGACGAGGATCACGACGGCGCCGGCGATCTCCACCGGCCCCAGCGGTTCGCCCAGCAGGATCCAGGCCAACGCCGCGGCGAAGATCGGCTGGAACAGGAGCGCGAGGGCCGAGAAGGTGGCCGGGAGGTGGGCCAGCGCGAAGGCGATCAGGCTCTGCCCACCCGCATGGCTGAACAGGCCCAGCGCCGCCAGCACCGCCCAGCCCCGGGCGTCGCCGGGCAGGATGCGCTCGCCGGCCAGGAGCGCGATCGGCAGAAGGATCACGGCGGTGCCCACGGCGCTGGCCAGCATGATCGTCGCGGTGGAGAGACGTGCCCGCAGGCGCGCCACGATGAGGAAGTAGCTGCCGTAGAAGAGAGCCGTCAGCAGGCCGAGCGCGTCGCCGAGGAGGTGGGTCGGGCCCACCTCGACGCTGCGGCCCATGAGGATGCCGACGCCGACGAAGGCGACGACCACGCCCGCCACGTAGAGGCGGGTGAACCGCTGGCCGAAGACCAGCCAGGAGACGAGCGCCACGAAGATCGGCGAGACGTTCGCCAGCAGCGTGGCGTTGGCGACGGAGGTGAAGGCGATCGACAGGTGCCAGACGGCGAGGTCGCCCGCGAAGCAGGCGCCCGCCGCAGCGAGCATCCGGACGTCGCCCGGACGCAGTTCGGCGCCCGCCGGCCGGCGCTCGAGAAGGAACCAGAGAAGGAGCGCGGGTGCGGCCAGCGTCACCCGCCAGAAGCCGATCGCCACCGGCCCCACGTCCGACAGCCGCACGAAGATCGGCGCGAACGCGATCGCCGCCGCGCCGAGGATGAGGGCGGCGAGGGCGAGGTGGGCGGCGCGGGAGCTGGCGGCGCTGGGGCTGGCGACGCTGGGGCTGGCGACGCTGGGGCTGGCCGGGGCGGGATCGGGCATCGGGGGACGGGAACGGGCGGGACGCCTTCAATAGCCCGGGGGGCGGACGGTGTCGACCGGCGCCGCCCCCGCCTGCTGACCGCCGCGCGCGAACCTGCTATGAGCGCGCATGCCCGCCGTCCAGATCCGCCCCCTCCTCGGGCCCGGCGATCCGCCGCCCGTGACCGTGCTCCGCCCCGGGGCGACGCGACCCGCCCTCGTCCTGTGCGACCACGCCTCGAACGCCGTGCCGTCGGGCCTCGACCTCGGCGTCCCGGCCGGGGACATGCGCCGGCACGTCGCCTTCGACATCGGTGGGCGGCGGATGGCGGAGCGGCTGTCGGAGCGCCTCGACGCGACGGCCGTGTTCTCCGGCTACTCCCGCCTCGTGATGGACCTGAACCGCCCGCCGGGCGACCCGACGTCGACGCCGGCGGTGAGCGACGGCACGGTCGTGCCGGCCAACCGGGACGTTCCGCCGGACGAGGTCGCGCGGCGGGCGGACGCCCTCTACCGTCCCTATCACGACCGCGTCGCGGCCGAGATCCGCCGGCTGTCGGCCGGCGGCGCCGTGCCGGCGATCGTGTCGG
>JBIJED010000138.1:0-7005 GCA_044343785.1 Azospirillales bacterium
GGCGATCGCGCTGCGGTCGGCGAAGTACGCCCTCGACACGCTGAAGGCCGGCTACACCAGCGTGCGCGACATGCACGCGCCGGGCGGCGTGATCGTCGACCTCGCGAACGCCATCGGGAAGGGCGAGGTGCAGGGCCCGCGCATCATGGCCTGCGGGCGCGGCCTGTCGGTCACGGGCGGGCACATGGACCAGCCGGGCTGGGCCGACCACACGGAATTCCGCGACCTCACCCACCCCTGCGACGGGGCGGAGGGCTTCCGACTGGGCGTGCGCAGGGAGATCAAGCGCGGCGCCCACTTCATCAAGATCAACACCTGCATCTCCTTCGTCGGCAAGGAGCCGGGCGTCTGGTGGCGCCAGGAGATGACCGACGACGAGATCCGCGCCGCGGTGGACGAGGCGCACAGCTTCGAGATGCACGTCGCCGCCCACACCACGGGCGGTCCGGGGCTCCTGTCCACCATCGTCAACGGCGTCGACACGGTCGAACACGCGCACTTCACCGACGAGCGGATCATCGAGGCGATGGTGAAGCACGGCACCTTCTACGTGCCGACGCTCCTGGTGAACGACCGGAACTTCGAGTTCACGCCCGAGGAGCAGGGCCTGAGCGCCCGGTCGTGGAAATGGCTGAACGCGTCGCGCGAGGCGAAGTGGAAGACGCTGGCCGCCGCACGGGCAGCAGGTGTGCGGATCTGCGCCGGCACGGACACGGGCTACATGCTGACCCACGGCGCGATGAACTGGCGGGAGATCCACCTCCTCGTGCAGGGCGGCCTCACGCCGATGGAGGCGATCGTCGCCGCGACGGGGACGAACGCCGACCTGATGGGCTGGGACGTCGGACGGCTGAAGCCCGGGCTCCACGCCGACGTTCTTCTGGTCGCCGGCGATCCGCTGGCGGACGTGACGATCCTCGGCCAGCGGGATCGGCTGCGGGTCTTCAAGGGCGGCGTCGAGGTCGTCTGAGACGCGGCAAAACGGCCGGCGCCCCGGACCGGGCGCCGGCCGGAATCGAACGAAGGTCCACAGGCTTCCGGACGAACAGGGGATGGGAAAGATGCGAAAGACCAAGAGCTTCCTGATGTCGACGGCCGCGGCCCTCCTCGGCCTCGCGGCACTCGCCGCGCCGGTTTCGGCGCAGGACATCACCGTGATCTGGGCCGACGACAGCACGTCGGACGTGACGTTCGACCCGCGCGTGACGCAGTCGCGGCACGAGGAGCAGATCATCGTCCAGGTGTTCGACCAGCTGATCGTGGCGGACGAGGCCGGCAAGCTCTATCCGGGCCTCGCCACCTCCTGGCAGGCGGCGCCCGACGGCATGTCCGTGACCCTCAAGCTGCGCGAAGGCGTGAAGTTCCACGATGGCTCGCCCTTCAACGCCGAGGCGGTGAAGTTCACGCTCGACACCATCGTCGACCCGCGCACCGGCTCGCAGGGTGCGGTCGACATGCTCGGTCCCTACGACACGACCGAGATCCTCGGACCCTACGAGGTCCGCATCAAGTACAAGCGGCCCAACGGCGGCGCGATCGACAGCCTGACCGAGAACGAGCTGTCGATCGTCAGCCCGGCGGCGGTCCAGCGCCTCGGCAACCAGGGCTTCGCCCAGAACCCGGTCGGCACCGGCCCGTTCCGCTTCGTCAGCTGGGAGCGCAACCGCGAGGTCGTGCTGGAGCGGAACGAGGACTACGCCTGGGGCCCCGAGTTCATGGGCAAGGAGAAGTCCCGCGTCGCCAAGATCATCCACCGCTACATCCCGAACAACGCGACCCGCGTCGCGGCGCTCGAGGCGGGCGAGGTGCACGTCGCCGACATCGTGCCGGCGCTGGACACCAAGCGCCTGGGCGATTCGGGCCGCTACAAGTCGATGATCGGCGTGGCCGCGGGCCTCTCGTTCGGCGCACTGTTCAACACCACCCGTCCGCCGTTCGACGACATCCGTGTTCGGCAGGCCTTCTTCCACTCGATCAACCGGCCGCGTCTGGCCCAGAACCTCTACTTCGGCCTCGTCAAGCCGGCCTTCGGCCCGCTCGCGCCGCCGACGCCCGCCTATTGGAACGGCGTCGAGACGTACTTCCCCTTCGACCAGGCGCTGGCGAACCGGCTGCTGGACGAGGCCGGCTGGCGGCCGGGCCCCGGCGGCATCCGCCAGAAGGACGGCAAGCCCCTGACCGCCTACTTCCCGGTCCTGACGCTCCCGGACGTCGCGGTGGCGATGCAGGCCGAGGCACGGCGCGTCGGCTTCGACATCAAGGTGGAGAACGTCCTGAAGCAGAAGCAGGACGAGGTGCTGATGGCCAACGAGTACGAGATGGCCGTCATCCGCTGGGTATCGAACGATCCGGGCGTGCTGGCCATCCCGTTCCACAGCTCGAACATCCCCGAGCCCGGCAAGTTCAAGTTCAACTGGTCGCGCATCGCCGACCCGGCGATGGACAAGATGCTGGCCGACGCCTCGGCGGCCCCGACGGCGGCCGAACGGATGCGCCTCTATGGCGAGATCCAGAAGAAGATCATGGACATGGCGATCTTCCTTCCGATCCACGATCAGGTGCAGACGGTGGTGCACACGGCCCAGATCGAGGGCCTGCGCTACTCCCGCGGCAACTGGCAGGTGCGTCTGGCCGGTGCCAGGCCGGTCGGGCGGTGAGTTGAACGGGGGGAGCGGTCAATGTCGGACTTCGGCGTGCGCCGCCCCCTCTCCCATGAACCGCTGTTCGCGGTCCATCTCTCCCCGGGGAGAGGGAACGCGGTGGCGATCCCTCTCTCTCTCGTCTCCCCTCTCCCGCCCGGGGAGAGGGGTCGGGGGAGAGGGGGTCGCAGCACCGACGCCCTGGTGTCCTGACGCCCCATGCGCTTCGTCATCCGCAAGATCCTCGGGCTGATCCCGCTCCTGCTGTTCACCTGGACCCTCGTGTTCGCGGTGATGCAGGCGATCCCGGGCGACCCGGTGAACCTCATGCTCGCCGGCGTGCCGGCCTCGGAGGAGGTGCGGGCGAACGAGCGCAAGCGGCTCGGGCTCGACCGGCCGATCGTGGAGCGCTACTTCCACTTCCTCGGCCGGGCGATCCAGGGCGATCTCGGCGAGGGGTTCAGGTCGCGCCAGCCCGTGACCACGATGATCCTCGAACAGGCGCGCCCGACGCTGGAACTCGCCGCGGGCGGGTTGGTGGTCGGGCTCACGGTCGGGCTCATCCTGGGCGTCATCGCCGGCATCCGGCCCAACACCTGGGTCGACACGGTCTGCATGGTGCTGGCGCTGGTCGGCGTGTCGCTGCCCAGCTTCTGGATCGGCATGTTGCTGATCTGGATCTTCGGCACGATGCTGATGTGGGTCCCGATCACGGGACGCGGCTTCTCCGCCCTCATCCTGCCCTCCATCACGGTCGGCCTGTTCATCGCCGGCGGCTTCGCGCGCCTCGTGCGTGCGTCCATCATCGAGGCGATGGGCCAGGACTACGTCCGCACCGCGAAGGCCAAGGGGCTTCCGCCGGTGAAGGTCGTGCTCAAGCACGCGCTGCGCAACGCGATGATCCCGCCGGTGACGCTGCTCGGCATCCAGATCGCGGTGCTGATCGGTGGTGCGGTCGTGACCGAGAACGTCTTCGCGCGCCCCGGCCTCGGCACCATGCTGGTGGACGCCGTGCTGGCCAAGGACATGCCGCTGGTCCAGGCGCTGATCGTCTACAAGACGGCCGCCTACGTGATCATCAACACGATGATCGACATCATCTACGGCGCGATCGACCCGCGCATCCGCGTGGAGCAGACGGCATGACGGCGCTCGTCGACGCCGCCGTCCGGCCGCGAAGGCGCCGCAGCGCGACCGGCCGGTTCCTGCGCCGGATGTTCCTGCATCCGGGTGCCCTGACGGGTACGATCATCTTCGCCGCCCTCGTCATCGGCGCGATCGTGGCCCCGGTGCTGGCGCCCTACGACTGGAACGAGACCGACGTCGGCATGCGCCTCGCCCCGCCCAGCCTCGAGCATTTCTTCGGCACCGACCTGCACGGGCGCGACATCTTCTCCCGCGTGATGGCGGGCGGGCGCTATTCGATCACGGTGGGCGTCGCGACGGTGGTGCTGTCGCTCGTGGTGGGCAGCCTGATCGGCATCGCGCTCGGCTACCTCGGCGGGAGGATCGACGCCTGGGGCACGCGGATGCTCGACGTGCTGCTGGGGTTCCCCGCCATCGTGGTCGCCATCATGGTCGTCTCCGTGATGGGCGTCGGCCTCGTCAACGCGATCATCGCCGTCGCCATCGCCGGCATGCCGCGGTTCGCCCGCGTGGTGCGCGGCGCCGTCCTCCAGGTGCGCGAGCAACTCTTCGTCGAGGCGGCCCGCGCGCTCGGCGCCAGCAACATCCGCATCATGCTGAAGCACCTGCTGCCGAACGTCGTGCCGACGCTCGTGGTGCTCGGCACGCTCGACCTCGGCAGCGCCATCCTGTCGACGGCCACCCTCAGCTTCCTCGGCCTCGGCGCGCAGCCGCCGACGCCCGAGTGGGGCTCCATGCTGAATTCGGGGCGCGAATACATGCGCTATGCGCCCTGGATGATGATCTTCCCCGGACTGGCGCTCTTCCTCTCCGTCATCGCCGTGAACCTGATCGGCGACCGGTTGAGCCAGGTGCTGGACCCGCGGTCCAAGGAAACACGCTGACCCTCGAGGAAACGAGAAGGGCGAGAGGAGAGGAATGGACACCCCGATCACCAGCAAGGCCACGGTCTTCGCGAGCCGCGTCAAGATCAAGGAAAGCTCGCTCCGGACCCGGATGCTCGACATCGCCGCGGGCCTGAAGGACGTGATCGCCCTCGGCCGCGGCGATCCCGATCTCGACACGCCCGCCCACATCATCGAGGCCGGCCAGCAGGCGCTGGGCAAGGGGGCGACGCACTACACCCACCCCTTCGGCCTGCCGCAGCTGCGCGAGGCGATCGGAAAGTCGATCGCGGCGAACGGCGGCGCCACATACACCGCGGACGAGATCGTCGTCACCGCAGGCGCGCAGGAATCGATCTTCGTCGCGATGCTGGCCTTCCTGAACCCGGGCGACGAGGTGATCATCGCCTCGCCCGGCTACACGACCTACCATCAGGCGGTCGAGCTGGCCGACGGCAGGATCGTCACCGTCAAGACCTACGAGAAGGACGGGTTCGCGCTCACGGCCGAGGCGGTGAAGCCGCACATCACGCCGAAGAGCCGGATCCTCTGCATCGTCAACCCGTCGAACCCGACCGGCATGGTGATCCCGCCGTCGGAGGTGGAGAAGCTGGCCAAGCTCGCGATCGAGCACGACCTGCTGGTCATCTCGGACGAGATCTACTCCAAGCTCGTCTACGACAACGCCCGGGTGCAGCCGGTGGCCTCGCTGCCGGGCATGTTCGAGCGTACCATCACCATCGACGGCTTCTCGAAGGCCTATGCGATGACCGGGTGGCGCATCGGCTATTTCTGCGCGCCCAGGCACCTCATCCCCGCGATGGCCGAGATCCACCACGGCCTCGCCATCTGCGCGGCCGCCGTGAGCCAGCACGCGGCGCTGGCGGCCATCAGCGGCCCGCAGGACTGCGTGGAGGAGATGCGCCGGATCTATGACGAGCGACGGCTGGCCATGTGCAAGGCGCTGGAGGGGCTCGGCATCGGCTTCGCACGGCCGAACGGCGCCTTCTACCTCTACGCCAACGTCTCATCGGTCGGCGTGACCGCGTCGGAGTTCTGCGAGCGGATGCTGAAGGAGGCACGGGTGATGATGTTCCCCGGGCCGCTCTACGGCGACCACTGCGACGACTACGTCCGCATCTCGCTGCTCCAGCCGGTCGCCCGGATCCAGGAGGCGGCGGCGCGGATGGCGCCGATCGTCGCCGCGATGCGCGCCGAAAAGAAGAAGTGACCTTCGCGCCGCCTCGTCCTTCGACAGGCTCGGGACGAGGGCCAGGCCTCACGCAAGCCTCACCCTGAGCCCGTCGAAGGGTGAGGCGGAAGAGACATCGTCAAGGGAGACAAGACCCATGTCCGCCCCCGTGAAGTCCGACAACCCGAACGTCGTCGGCATCAAGCACATGGCCTTCGCCGTGAAGGACGCGAAGAAGGCGCTGGAGGCCTACGCCCGCTTCCTGCACGTGCCCGCCGACACGCAGATCATCGAGTACGGCAAGTCGCGCAACCGCGTGGCGCTCTTCAACCTCGGCGGCATCGAATACCAGCTCTGCGAGAGCATGGACGGCGACGGCCGCTTCGCCTCGTGGATCTCCGAGCGCAACGCCGAGGGGCTGCACCACATCTGCTACGAGGTCGACGACATCGGGAAGGCGCTCGACCACGCCAGGAAGTCGGGCGGCGAGCTTCGCATCTGCAAGTCCTGCCAGGTCTTCGGCAGCCACCCGCACCCCGAGGGCTACGTGGCCTTCCTCGACAACGACGCGGGCGGCATCGAGATCGAGTTCATGCAGGTCTACACGCCGGACGAACTCCAGAAGTACAACGAAGTGAAGGGGATCTGAGGACCATGGCCGAGACCAACACGAAGACGGTCGAGGTCGGGACCGCGAAGGCCGCCCCCGGCACCGTCGCCTACGGCGCCATCCCCGTCACGACGCTGGCGGGCGGCTCCGCGCTCGAGATCCCGGTCGTGATCATCAACGGGAAGGGCGCCGGCAAGACGCTGTGGATCGACGGCGCCATCCACGGTGACGAGCCGGAGGGCCCGATAGCCATCCAGCACGTGCTGCGCGAGGTGTCGCCCGACACGCTGTCGGGCACCCTGGTCCTGGTGCCGGTGATCAACGTCCCGGCGTTCGAGGCGGCGTGCCGCGGCAACCCGCTCGACACCTTCAGCCACGACGCCAACCGCATCTATCCGGGCCGCGCCAACGGCTACCTGACGGAGCGGATCACCTGGGCGCATTCCGAGTGGATGCGCAAGGTGGCCGACCTCGAGATCTCGATCCACTCGGGCGGCGCGCACTCCTACCTCGCCGAGGCGATGTTCGTGGACG
>JBIJED010000140.1:0-6994 GCA_044343785.1 Azospirillales bacterium
CCGATGAGCATCCGACGTCTCCCCTCGGTTCCGGCGGGACACGAGGTCCCGGGACCGCCGGCGCGATCCGTGCCGGCGGCCCTCGCGGGCACGGCTCCGTTGCACCGATTGAGCCTGTGAAAAGTTAATCCGACGTGAACACCTAAAAGTTTCTATGGTTAATCAAAAAATGACCGTCCCGCCCGGCGGCGGGGGCCGAAGGACGGTCGAGGCAGGAGGGGATGGTGCGGGCGGTCGGGGTCGAACCGACACTCTGTCGCCAGAAACGGATTTTGAGTCCGTCGCGTCTGCCAATTCCGCCACGCCCGCGGCGACCGCGGGCGACGAGGACCCGCGGTGGCGGGATGGAGACTGCACCGCCGCGCGGGACGGGTCAACATGCCCGGCGGGCATCGCCCGTGCGACCGCGACGGCACTCCACCTTCGGGCCCGGAGCCCCCATACTCCTGTCCCATGACCGCGACATCGCCCCTCGCCCGGCCGGGCCTGCCGGCCCTCCTCGTCGCCGCGGGCAGCGCCGCGACCCTCGGCGCGGCCCTCCTGTCGCAATACGTCGGCGGGCTCGCCCCCTGCGTGCTCTGCATCTGGCAGCGCTGGCCGCACGTGGCCGCCATCGCGCTCGCAGGGCTCGCGCTCCTCGCCCTCCCCCGCTCCCGCGCCGCCGGGGGGGGCCTGCTGGCGCTGGGCGGCGTCGCGCTCTGGACCAGCGCGGGCATCGCCGCCTATCACGTCGGAGTGGAGCAGCACTGGTGGGCCGGCACGGCCCAGTGCGGCACGACCGGTGCGGCGCCGACGTCGCTGGAGGACCTCCGCCGCATGGTGATGGCCGCCCCGGTGACCCGCTGCGACGAGGTGGCGTGGTCCTTCCTCGGCGTCTCCATGGCCGGCTGGAACGTCCTGATCTCCCTCGGCCTCGGCGCCTTCGCGGTCGCCGCCGGCCTGCGTCCCCTGCTCGGAGCCCGCCGATGACCCCCGGTCCCCGCCGCCCGCTGCCGGGCGACCCCAGCTACGATCGCCGCATGGCGCGGATGATCCGCGTGGACCACGCCGGCGAGTACGGGGCGAAACGCATCTACGAGGGGCAGCTGGCCGTCCTCGGCCGGACCGACAAGGGCCCCGTCCTGCGGCACATGGCCGAGCAGGAGCGCGTCCATCTCGAGACGTTCGAGCGGCTGATCGCCGAGCGCCGGGTCCGCCCCACCCTCCTCCGGCCGCTCTGGCACGTGGCCGGGTTCGCGCTCGGCGCGGGCACGGCGCTTCTCGGCAGCCGGGCGGCGATGGCCTGCACGGTCGCGGTCGAGGAGGTGATCGACGAGCATTACGCCCGCCAGGCCGAGGGCCTGGGCCCGCAGGACCAGCCCCTCCAGGGTACGGTCGAGCGGTTCCGGCAGGAGGAACTGGAGCACCGCGACATCGGCCTCGCCCACGAGGCGGAGAAAGCGCCGGCCTACGAGTTCCTGTCGGCCGCGATCAAGGCGGGCAGCCGGGCGGCGATCTGGATCTCCGAGCGGATCTGAGCGGAGGGGGCCACGTGCACGCCGTCCTCCTCGCGCTCCTCCCGCTGACCTGGGCGCTGGTCTGGGCCGTGCCGGCGACGGCGCAGTTCGCCCCGGGCGCCTGCCCGGCCGAGCGCCCGGCGGCGCACGCCCTTCCGGCGAACGAGGGCCGGCCGCCGCTCGGCCACACGATCGAGCGCCACGTCGGCCGGACCGACGCGCAGCTTCGCGCCCGGCTCGACCGCGAACCGCGGATCTCGGCTGCCTCGACCTTTCCCGACCTCGCGACCGCGCAGTGCGTGATCGACCGCACGCTGGCGCTCGCCGAAAGCCGCCGCCGGATCGACCGCTGGCTCGCCGACGCCGACGACCGGACGCTCGTGCTCCGCTGGCGCGGCCGGGAGACCGTCGGCCGGATCATGGGCCGGGACGGTCTCGTCCGCGAGGCGCGGGAGGCGACGGTCGTCCTGCGCAAGGTCGACGGGCGCCCCTGGGTGATCCTCACCGCCTATCCCGACGATTGAGGGGGACCGATGGACGGCGACGACGACCGCGCGCTCGACGATTTCCTGACCCTGTTCGCGGTGGCCGCGGCGGACGGCGAATTCGATCCCGACGCCGTCTGCGCGGCGGAGATCGGCACCGGGCCGAAGGCGGCGGAGCGTGCGCGCGACCGGGGCGGACGCGGTGGCCGACCGGGTGCGCCGCCGCGCGAACCTGCATTTCGACGAACCCGCGGAGGCGGGGGCGTGGCTGGCGGCGGCGCTGGCCGCCCTCGCCCGACGGACCGGTCAGAACGGGTCCAGCTCGGTGTCCCAATAAAGGAAGTCGCGCCAGCTCTCGTGCAGGAAGTTGGGCGGGAAGGCGCGCCCGTGTTCCTGGAGAAGCAGCGAGGACGGCTGGTGCGGCCGGCGCAGCGGCATCATCCCGCACTGGTCCGGCAGGCGGCTTCCCTTGCGCAGGTTGCAGGCCGAGCAGGCGGTCACGACGTTCTGCCACGTCGTCTTGCCCCCGCGCGAGCGCGGGACGACATGGTCGAACGTCAGTTCGGGGGTCGGGAACTGCTGGCCGCAGTACTGGCAGACGAAGCGGTCGCGCAGGAACACGTTGAAACGCGTGAAGGCGGGGCGGCGGGCCGTCGGCACATAGTCCTTGAGCGAGATGACGCTTGGAAGCCGCATCTCGAAATTCGGGGAACGGACGACGCGGTCGTACTCGGCCAGGATGTTCACACGGTCGAGGAAGACGGCCTTCACCGCCTCCTGCCAGGGCCAGAGGGACAGCGGAAAGTAACTGAGCGGACGGAAGTCCGCGTTCAGCACGAGGGCCGGGCAGTGATCGGGTGGCGACAACGAACGCTCCCTCGACCGTGAGGCCGCAGCGTCCGCCGGATCGCATCCAAGGGACGCTCAGACGCTAGATAGACCATAAGGTGTTGGGCCACAACAGGCCCGGGCGCCGCAGGCGAAAGGTTTCACCGGACCGTCATGCCGGCGCGCGGTCGCGACCCAGCACGTCCGCGAGAAACGCGCCCCCCTCGGACAGGCCGACCGCGTCGATCGAATGGGGGAGGCCCGGCCGGTGGACGAATCGGACAGCCACGCCCTCCGCGGCGAGCTGCCGTTCGGCGAGGCGCGACGCCTCCACAGGCACGATGGTGTCGGCGTCGCCGTGGACGAGCAGCACCGGCGGCCGGGACCGGATCTCCCCGCCGAGGCGGTCCGCCCCGACGAGCGCGCCGGAATAGCCGACGACGCCCGCGATCGGCCGCGCCCGGCGGGGTGCGACATGGAGGGACATCATGGTCCCCTGGGAGAAGCCGACGAGGGCGAGGCGGTCAGGCTCGAGGCCCCATCGCGCCAGCTCCTCGTCGAGGAAGGCGTCGAGGATGGGCGCCGCGGCCTGGACGCCCGCGAGCACGCGCGCCGGCGTCCGGTCCTGCAGGCTGAACCACTGCCGTCCGTAGGGCGCCATGTCGCAGGGGAACGGCGCGTGGGGGGAGACGAAGACGGCCGTCGGAAGGCGCGCGGTCCAGTAGGGCGCCAGCCCGATCAGGTCGTCGCCGTCGGCGCCGAGGCCGTGGAGCAGGACGACCAGACGGTCGGGGGAGCCGCCGGCGGCAGGGCCGACCCGCGGACCGTCCAGTGCGAGAAGGATCGTCATCCTCCGACACTCGACGGGGCCGCCCGTCCTGTCAAGGCGGCCCGCTCGGCCCGCGACCCTTCACACGATTAGGCGTCCGTTAACCACCTGGCGTGGAAGCTGGCGGGAGACGTTCGACGGGACGCCCGCCATGTCCGCGACCATCATCGACTTCACCGCCCATCGCGCCCGCCATGACGAGCGCATCGTACGGGCCCGCGAGGACGCCTTCGACCAGGAGATCGTCCGCCGCCTGCGGGCGCTTCTCGCCGGCCTGCCGATCCCCGCCCAGCCGATCCCCGACAACCCCTACGCGCCGGACGCCTTCTGCGACGACGTGGAGGAGGACGAGGCGGACCGACGCCCCTTCGCGCCCGACCCGGCCGCTTGATCGGCGGCACCGGCGGCCCCACCCTCGGGGCCACCATGATCGTCACCCGCTTCGCCCCCAGCCCGACGGGCCATCTGCACCTCGGCCATGTGCATTCCGCGCTCGTCGGCTGGCGCGCCGCGCGGGAGGCCGGGGGCCGGTTCCTCCTGCGCGTCGAGGACATCGACCCGCAACGCTGCCGGCCCGAGTTCGGGACCGCGCTGATCGAGGATCTCGACTGGCTGGGGCTCCGCTGGGACGGACCGGTGCGGCGCCAGTCCGGGCATCTCGACGAGCACGCGGCCGCGCTGCGCCGTCTCGCGGCGGCGGGCCTCGCCTATCCGTGCTTCTGCTCCCGCCGGGCCGTCGAGGCGGAGATCGCGCGGGCGGGCGGCGCCCCTCACGGGCCCGAGGGCCCGCACTATCCCGGTACCTGCCGCCGCCTCACGGCCGGCGAGCGGGCGGCGCGGATCGCGGCGGGAACGCCGCACGCCTGGCGCCTGGACGCCGCGGCCGCCGCGGCGCATGCCGGCCCCGCGACCTTCGACGACGCGCTGGCGGGCCGCGTCGTGGCCGATCCGGCCGTACTGGGCGACGTGGTGATCGCCCGGCGCGACGTGCCGACGAGCTATCACCTCGCCGTCGTGGTCGACGACGCGGCCCAGGGGGTGACGCTGGTGACCCGGGGCGAGGACCTGCTGCCGGCGACGCACGTCCACCGGCTGCTTCAGGCCGCCCTCGGCCTTCCGGTTCCCGCCTACGTCCACCACCCGCTGCTGCGGGGTGCGGACGGGGTGCGGCTGTCCAAGCGCGACGGCGCGGTCTCGGTGCGGGCCCTGCGCGACGCGGGCCGGACGGCGGCCGACGTGCTGGCCATGGCCGGCGGCGGCACGGGTCTGACCCCGGAATTTGGCACTGGCCCCCATCGGCGGGCGGAGGCAACGTCCGGCGCGGTCGGCAGGATGGACGGGCGATGATCGAAGGGTTCATGGAAGCGCCGGTGGCGAACGCCTTCGGCGTGTTCGGCGCCATCTGCGGCGCCATCTGGCCCCTGTTCCGCACCCGCCGCAGCATGCTGCTGGTCCAGTCGCTGATCGCGACCGGATTCTCGGTCCACTACATCCTGCTGGGCGCCTACACCGGCGCCATGGTGAACGTGCTGGCCGGGCTGCAGGCGCTGGCCGCCATCCCGCTCGGCCACCGGCCGGAGTTCCGCAAGGTCTACCTCCTGACGCTGCCGCTGCTGGCCGTGGGCGTGGTGGCGACGTGGAGCGGACTGCCGTCCGTCTTCGCCGCGTGCGGCATGGCGCTGGTCAGCCTCGGACGCTATCAGGTCGACACGATGCGGTTCCGGCTGCTGCTGGGCGCCTCCATCCCCTTCTGGATGGGGCACAACGCGCTCGTCTGGTCGGTGCCGGGCCTGATCTCCGACGCGCTCGGCGCCGTCTTCATCATCTACACGATCCTGCGCGAGCGCCGCGCGCTCCGCCGGCCGGTCGCCCAGGCGGGCGAATGACGGGCTGTCAGACGTCGCGCCGCAGGCCGGCGACGATCGCCACGTAGTCGGGGTCCTCGGGCCGCAGCCGCCCGTGCCGGACGAGAAAGTCCATGATCACCAGCGGAACATTGAACTTGAAGTCGTCGGTGTCGCGCACCGCGGCGGCGACGCGGTCCAGCGGCCACAGCTCGAACCCCTCCACCTCGCCGTCGACGTTGCGCGGCACCTCGTCCTCCGCGAGTTCCAGATCGTAGAGGAAGAGCGTGTCGGGACGCAGCCCGTCGGGGCCCTCCAGGCGATAGGTGACGGTCCCGACCGGGACCGCGCGGCGGGCGACGCCGGGCGCGAACCCCGCCTCCTCCCCCGCCTCCTTCACGAGGTTCTCGGCCGGGGTGAGGCCGAAGGGCTGGCCGCCGGCGATGACGTGGTCGAGCTTGCCCGGCGCCACGCCACGGTCGCGCGCCCTGCGGCCGATCCACATGTGGATGCCGTCTGAGCGGCGGACGTAGCCGTTCACGTGGATCCCGTATCCGCGAAGGCCGAGGGGCGGCAGCACCGCGCGGTCGACCTTCGCCAGCGGCGGCCGGCCCCAGCGGTCGACGACGGGAAACGCCTCCCCGCGCAAACCGGCGACCCAGCCGGCCGCGACGATCCGTGCGGCGAGGTCGGCCAGGGCGGCGCTGCGCCCGTCGAAGTCGTCCGTCGCCGGGACGAGGTCGACCCCGTCGTCCCGGACCGCGACCGGGGGCCAGCCGTCCATCCGGGCCGCGAGGCCGTGGCGGACCCACCCGACGGCCGTTGCGCCGACGCGGAAGGGACGGAAACCGGCGAGATCGTGGGCGTTGCACGCCCGTATGTGATCGAGGAAGGCCATGGCCCACCGTGCCGACCGGGACCGGCCCGGTCAATCCGCACGAAGCGTGCGCGGCGCCGCGGCGATCACGGCCGCCGCAGGCCGAGGACGAGCGAAACGGCCGCCCCGATCGCGAGGCCGACCGCGAGCATGACGAGATAGAGGCGGACCGGAACCCGCGTCCCGTCGCCGGCACCGGGACGGGACGCCCTGCCCTGCGACCGGCCCCCCGCGCCACGGGCGGCCGTTCCCCTGCCATTGCCGCCGGCGGCGGGCCCGGTCCAGGTCGCGCGGCCGTCGTGCAGCGTGATCAGCTTCCAGCGGTAGTCGGTGGCGTTCTCGTCCGCGGCCTCGACCGCCACCTCGATCAGCCGGACGACGGGCAGCTGGCCCTTCGCGGCCTCGAAGAACCGCTCCGCCGCGGCGCGGTCGGGGCCGGAATGGAGGGTCTTCCATCCCCGGCCCTTCGGGCGCTGCACGGCATACTGCGGTTGCGAGGCCATCGTCTGCACGGCGAAGGGGAAACCCGTCGCCCGAGATACCAGCGACGGCGCCGATTGGGAACCCGGGTCCGGGCGGGCGGAGGAGACGGTCCGGGGTTGACAGGCGTCAGGAAATAGGATCATTTTCCCCTC
>JBIJED010000142.1:0-6919 GCA_044343785.1 Azospirillales bacterium
ACACCAGCGGCACCCGGCGCTGGCAGCACAGCTCGATGAAGTGGGCGCCCTTCATCGCGCTTTCCGAGAACAGCACGCCGTTGTTGGCGATGATGCCCACCGGCATGCCCTCGATGTGCGCGAAGCCGCACACCAGCGTGCTGCCATAGCGCGCCTTGAACTCGTCGAACTCGCTGCCGTCGACGATGCGGGCGATGATCTCGCGCACGTCGAAGGGCTTGCGCGAATCGACCGGGATCACGCCGTGCAGCTCGGCCGGGTCGGCCAGCGGCGGGCGTGGCGGCTGCAGCAGCAGCTGTTCGGGCTTGCGCCAGTTGAGGTTGGCCACCACGTTGCGCGCCAGCGCGAGCGCGTGGTGGTCGTTTTCGGCCAGGTGGTCGGCCACGCCCGACAGCCGCGTGTGCACGTCGCCACCGCCCAGGTCTTCGGCGCTCACCACCTCGCCGATGGCGGCCTTCACCAGCGGCGGGCCGCCGAGGAAGATGGTGCCCTGGTTCTTGACGATGATGGTCTCGTCGCTCATGGCCGGCACGTAGGCGCCACCGGCGGTGCAAGAGCCCATCACCACCGCCACCTGCGGGATGCCCAACGAGGACATCTGCGCCTGGTTGTAGAAGATGCGGCCGAAGTGGTCGCGGTCGGGGAACACCTCGTCCTGGTTGGGCAGGTTGGCGCCGCCGCTGTCGACCAGATAGAGGCAGGGCAGCCGGTTCTGGGCCGCGATCTCCTGCGCGCGCAGATGCTTCTTCACGGTGAGCGGGAAGTAGGTCCCGCCCTTCACCGTCGCGTCGTTGGCGACGATCACGCACTCCCGGCCCGAGACGCGCCCGATGCCGGTGAGGATGCCGGCCGCCGGCACCGGCTCGTCGTGGACGCCGTGGGCGGCCAGCTGCGACAGCTCCAGGAACGGCGTGCCGGGGTCCAGCAGCAGGCGGATCCGGTCGCGCGGCAGGAGCTTGCCGCGGCCGAGGTGCCGCTGCCGCGCGGTCTCGCCCCCGCCCTGGCGGATCGTGGCGGCGAGGTCGCGGAGCGCGGCGACCTGGGCCCCCATGGCGGCGGCGTTGGCGGCGAAGTCCGCCGAGCGTGCGTCGATCTGGCTTCGCAGGACCGTCATGGGCTCCATCGCACAAGGGGCGTCGGGCGGGCAGTTTAGCCGCCCGTCGCCGGCCCGTCACCGGCGCGTTCCGCGGAATCCTTCGTTCCCATCGGCATTTCCGGACCCGCGAACCGGCCGGCCGACGCGGCCCGATCCGGCGACGGCCACGGCGCCGATCGAGGGATTCCGCGCCGTCGGCACGGCCGCAACCCTTTGGGGAGAGTCTGGACTCGTTGTTGCAATCGTGACGTCGACGGGCCACGGACGGACCTCGGATGCCTCATCCGGGCCCCCGCACGTCTTCGACAGGCACGACGACACCCGAGGAGAACGACATGAGCAACTCCGTCAACACGAACTACGGCGCACTCGTCGCGCTGCAGTCCCTCAACCGCACGAACGCCGAACTCCAGGGCGTGCAGAAGCGCGTGACCACGGGCTTTCGGGTCAACGACGCGGTGGACGACGGCGCCGCCTTCGCGGTCGCCCAGGGCGTCCGCTCGAACATCGGAAGCCTGAACGCGGTCAACCAGCAGCTGAACATCGCGCGCGGCACGAACGGCATCGCGCTGGAGGCGGCGACCAGCATTTCGAACACGCTGATCAAGGTCCGCGAGGTCACGACGAAGTTGGCCGACGCGAACCTGTCGACCGACCAGCGCGTCCAATACAACGCCGACCTGTCGCGCCTCGTGGGTGAAGTCAGGAACTTCATCTCGAACGCGACGTTCAACGGCTCGAACCTGCTGCAGTCCACCGGCAACGTGATCCAGGTCATCTCCAACGTCACCGGCACGCAGTTCACCCTGACGTCCCAGGATCTGTCGGCCAATCTGCTCGGGGGCGGCACCAGCCTCCTGACGGTCGCGTTCGGGAGCGCGGGGGTGGCCGGTTCGGCCCTGTCGGCCAACGGCAGCCAGGCGTCGGCGGAGAACGTCGTCAGCACCTTCCTGAACAACCTCGGCGGCGACAGCCGGCGTCTCACCAACCAGATCAATTTCAACGCCGCCCTGCTGAAGGCGTCGGAGGAGGCGCTGGGCTTCATCGTCGACGCGGACCTCGCCAAGGAGAGCTCGCGCCTCCAGTCGCTCCAGATCCGCCAGCAGCTGGGCACCCAGACGCTCGGCATCGCGAACCAGAGCCCGCAGACGCTGCTGGGCCTGTTCCGCTGATCCGGGACGGACGGCGGTCAACCACCGGTGGCTGCCGTCCCTCGGACCGGACTCAATTTCCGGTCGAAATTCACTTGATTGCACGACCGGCGTTCGATACAACCAAAAGCACCCAGAACGGGTACAACTGACGGGAAAGGCCGTACGCCATGTCGAACTCCGTGAACACCAATTATGGCGCGCTCGTCGCGCTCCAGTCCCTCAACCGCACCAACGATCAGCTCCTCGGCGTGCAGAAGCGCGTCACCACGGGCTTCCGTGTCAACGACGCGGTCGATGACGGCGCCGCCTTCGCGGTCGCCCAGGGCATCCGCTCCAACATCGGCTCGCTCAGCGCCGTCAACCAGCAGCTGAACGTCGCCAAGGGCACCGTCGGCACCGCGCTGGAGGCCGGCACCCAGATCTCCAACACCCTGATCAAGGTCCGTGAGGCGGCGACCAAGCTGGCCGACGCGAACCTGTCGACCGACCAGCGCGTCCAATACAACGCCGACCTGTCGCGCCTCGTGGGTGAAGTCACGAACTTCATCTCGAACGCGACGTTCAACGGATCGAACCTGCTGCAGTCCACCAGCAACGTGATCCAGGTCATCGCCAACGTCACCGGCACGCAGTTCGCCCTGACGACGACGGACTTCAGCGCGGCGGTGTTCGCGAACCTCACGGTGAGCTACGCGTCGGCTAGCCTCGCGGCGACGGATCTTGCGGCCGGCACCGGCAAAATCTCCATCGCCGAGGCGAACACGGGCACGTTCCTCAACAACGTCGGTGGCGACAGCCGTCGGCTCAACAACCAGATCAACTTCAACGCCGCCCTGATGAAGGCGTCGGAGGAGGCGCTGGGCTTCATCGTCGACGCGGATCTCGCCAAGGAGAGCTCGAAGCTGCAGGCCCTTCAGGTCCGTCAGCAGCTCGGTACCCAGACGCTCGGCATCGCGAACCAGAGCCCGCAGGTCCTCCTCGGCCTGTTCCGCTGATCGCGCACATCGTCGCTGGTTCGGGAAAGGGGGGCTTCGGCCCCCCTTTTCTCGTTGCGGGGTGCCGGGAACGCCGATCCATGGAAACCTTCCCGCGCAGCAGGGTTGCAAGGGTCCGGGCCGCCTTGTTCCGTCGCCGGCACGCCGCTATTCTGCGGCCCCTTTCGTGATCGACGATCCAGCCGCCATGTCCGCGCCCCGCACCCTCTTCGACAAGATCTGGGACAACCATCTCGTCCATCGACAGGACGACGGCACCGTCGTCCTCTACACAGACCGTCACCTCGTCCACGAGGTGACGAGCCCGCAGGCGTTCGAGGGGCTGCGCGCCGCCGGGCGCAAGGTGCGCCGGCCGGAGATGACGCTGGCGGTCGCCGACCACAACGTGCCGACCACCGACCGCTCCCAGGGCATCGCCGACGCGGAGAGCCGGATCCAGGTCGACACGCTGGCCGCGAACGCGAAGGACTTCGGGGTCACCTACTTCGGGATGGACGACATCCGCCAGGGCATCGTCCACGTGATCGGGCCGGAGCAGGGCTTCACCCTGCCGGGCATGACCATCGTCTGCGGCGACAGCCACACCTCCACCCACGGCGCCTTCGGCGCCCTCGCCTTCGGTATCGGCACGTCCGAGGTGGAACACGTGCTGGCCACCCAGACGCTGATCCAGCGTCCGGCGAAGAACATGCTGATCCGCGTCGAGGGCGACCTGCCGCTGGGCGTGACGGCGAAGGACATCGTGCTGGCGATCATCGGCCGCATCGGCACCGCCGGCGGCACCGGGCACGTGATCGAATACGCCGGCAGCGCCATCCGCGCGCTGTCGATGGAAGGCCGGATGACCGTCTGCAACATGACGATCGAGGCGGGCGCGCGGGCCGGCCTGATCGCGCCGGACGAGGTCACCTTCGACTATCTGATGGGCCGGCCGATGGCGCCCAAGGGTGCGGCGTGGGAGGCGGCGGTCGCCGCCTGGCGCGCCCTGCCCAGCGATCCGGGCGCGCGCTACGACACCGAAGTGGTTCTGAACGCCGTCGAGATCGTGCCGCAGGTGACCTGGGGCACCAGCCCGCAGGACGTGATGCCGATCACCGGCCACGTCCCGAACCCGGCCGACGAGGCCGACGAGGGCCGGCGGCAGGCGATGGAGCGCTCGCTCGCCTACATGGGCCTCGAGCCCGGCACCCCGCTCGCGGCCGTCGCGATCGACAAGGTCTTCATCGGCTCCTGCACCAACTCGCGCATCGAGGACCTGCGGGCCGCCGCCGCCGTGGTGCGCGGCAGGAAGGTCGCCGACGGCGTTCAGGCGCTGGTCGTCCCCGGCTCCGGCCTCGTGAAACACCAGGCCGAGGAGGAGGGCCTCGACCGGATCTTCGTCGAGGCGGGGTTCGAGTGGCGGGAGCCCGGCTGCTCCATGTGCCTCGCCATGAACGCCGACAAGCTCGAGCCGGGCGAGCGCTGCGCCTCCACGTCCAACCGCAACTTCGAGGGCCGGCAGGGCCGCGGCGGGCGTACCCATCTGGTGAGCCCGGCGATGGCCGCCGCCGCCGCGGTGACCGGACGGCTGACGGACGTCCGCGGCTTCGCCTGAGGGCGGGCGGCATGTCCGTCGCGGGGCTCTCGGTCGGACCGGCCACCTTCGAGGAGGTGTTCCCGGTTCGACGCACGGTGCTGCGCCCGACCCTTCCGCCGGCGGAGTCGCGCTATGCCGGCGACGACCACCCGTCGGTCGCCTATGTCGCCGGCCGGCTCGTCGGGCGCATCGTCAGCGTCGCGACCGTGTTCCCCGAACCCTGCCCCTGGCGGGCCGGCGCGGCCGACGCCGGTCGGCACTGGCGGCTCAGGGGCATGGCGACGCTGGACGGGCACAAGGGCCGCGGCGTGGGCGCGGTCGTGCTTCGGGCGGCGATCGACCGGGCCGTCGCGGGCGGTGCCGCGCTGATGTGGTTCGAGGCGCGCGAGGACGCCGTGCCCTTCTACCTGCGCCACGGGTTCCGGCCCGAGGGCGAGCCCTGGACCCTGCCCGTCACGGGCGTACAGCGGCACATGTGGGCGGAACTGCCCTGAGCCGCGGCCCGACCGGCCGCTTCCCCATTGCGGGCCCCGGGCCCGCGCGCCAATGTGGCAGCCCGCGAGGCCGCCGGAGACGTCGAGGAGAGGACCCCATGCAGCGCTTCACCCAGATGACCGGGGTCGCCGCACCCTTGCCGATGATCAACGTCGACACCGACATGATCATCCCCAAGCAGCACCTGAAGACGATCAAGCGCACAGGCCTCGGCCGGGTCCTGTTCGAGGAGATGCGCTTCACGCCGGACGGCCGGGAGATCCCGGAGTTCGTGCTGAACCGCCCGGCCTACCGCAAGGCGTCGGTGCTGGTGTCGGGCGAGAACTTCGGCTGCGGCTCATCGCGCGAGCACGCGCCCTGGGCGCTGATGGACTTCGGCATCCGCTGCGTCATCGCGCCGAGTTTCGCGGACATCTTCTACAACAACTGCTTCAAGAACGGGATCCTGCCGATCACGCTTCCGAAGGAGACCGTGGCCCTCCTGATGAAGGACGCGGAGAACGGCGCCAACGCCACCGTCACCGTCGACCTCGGGACGCAGACGGTCACGCGGCCCGACGGTCAGGCGATCCGGTTCGAGATCGACGCCTTCCGCAGGCACTGCCTGATGAACGGCCTCGACGACATCGCCCTGACGATGCAGAAGGCCGCCGACATCGACACGTACGAGACCAAGCGCCGCGTCGACCAGCCCTGGCTGGCCCCGGCGCGCTGACCGAGCGGACCAGGAACGAAGGGAGAGGCCGGATGGCCGCGAACAAGAAACTGCTGCTGCTTCCCGGCGACGGCATCGGTCCCGAGGTGCTGCGGCAGGTCCGCCGGGTGATCGAGTGGATGGACCGGCGCCGGACCGTCACCTTCGACGTCGAGGAGGGCCTCGTCGGCGGTGCGGCACTCGACGCGCACGGCGTCGCGGTGACGGACGAGACGATCGCCAGGGCGCTCGACGTGGACGCCGTGCTGTTCGGCGCCGTCGGCGGGCCGAAGTGGGAGGGCAAGGGCTTCGACAAGCGGCCGGAGGCGGGGCTGCTGCGCCTGCGCAAGGACCTCGGCCTGTTCGCGAACCTGCGCCCGGCGACCGTGTTCGCGCCGCTCGCCGACGCCTCGTCGCTGAAGCCGGAACTGGTCCGCGGCCTCGACATCATGATCGTCCGGGAACTCACGGGCGGGGTCTATTTCGGCGAGCCGCGCGGGATCACCGACATCGGCAACGGCGAGCGGCGCGGCGTGAACACCCAAGTCTACACGACGTCGGAGATCCGGCGCGTGGCGGCGGTGGCGTTCGAGCTGGCGCGCAAGCGCAAGAACCGGCTCTGCTCGGTCGAGAAGCACAATGTGATGGAGTCGGGCCTCCTCTGGAAGGAGGAGGTCACCACGCTCCACAAGGAAAGCTTCGCCGACGTCGAGCTCTCCCACATGCTGGCCGACACCTGCGCCATGCAGCTGGTCCGCAACCCCGGCCAGTTCGACGTGATCGTGACCGACAATCTGTTCGGCGACATCCTGTCGGACGAGGCGGCGATGCTCACCGGCTCGC
Source organism: Azospirillales bacterium (assembly GCA_044343785.1). Classification (GTDB taxonomy): domain Bacteria; phylum Pseudomonadota; class Alphaproteobacteria; order Azospirillales; family Azospirillaceae; genus CANGXM01. The sequence goes on from JBIJED010000142.1 coordinate 6,854, forward strand.
TCGGCATGCTGCCGTCGGCCTCGCTGGGCGCGGTCGACGCGTCCGGCCGGCGCAAGGCGCTCTACG
>JBIJED010000143.1:0-6914 GCA_044343785.1 Azospirillales bacterium
CTGCGCGGTGAAGGCGCCCCAGTGGGCGAGGGAGGGAACGCGTCGGGTCATCGCGGGGGCTCGGAGAGCCGGAACGGGCCGACGACGTCTGGGGCGCGGCGGAATGCGACGGAACCGGGGGAAGCCGTGGCCGCGGACCGGGAAAGCCGGTTGCCCATTCCCGCGCCACCGTTATGGCCATTGCGTGCGCAGCGGCGTCGCACCGGCCCGGAACCCCGCGGTCCCAGCGCTGGCACGACCCTTGCGGTTGCAGCACCTCACGACCCCGACCCGCACCCGAGCCTCATGGCGCACCTCGAACTCGCCGGCCTGGAAAAGCGCTTCGATGCCACCGTCGCGGTCCGCGCGATGTCGATGACGGTCGAGCGCGGGCAGCTGGTCAGCCTGCTCGGCCCGTCCGGCTGCGGCAAGACCACGACGCTGCGGATGGTGGCAGGCTTCGTCGCGCCGACCGCGGGGACGATCCACCTCGCCGGGCGGCGGATCGTCGGCGTCCCGCCCGAGCGGCGGAACATCGGCATGGTGTTCCAGTCCTACGCGCTCTTCCCGCACATGACGGTGGCCGGCAACGTCGCCTTCGGGCTGAGGACCCGCGGCGTCGGCCGAGCGGACCGCGACGCGCGGACGGCGCGCACGCTCGACCTCGTCGGTCTCTCCGCGCTCGCCGGACGCTATCCGGCGCAGTTGTCGGGCGGGCAGCAGCAGCGCGTGGCGCTCGCCCGCGCCCTGGTGATCGAGCCCGACGTCCTGTTGCTGGACGAGCCGCTGTCGAACCTCGACGCGGCGCTGCGCGCGGAGATGCGGGGGGAGATCCGGCGCCTTCAGCGGCGCCTCGGCATCACCACGCTTCTGGTCACCCACGACCAGCAGGAGGCGCTGGGGCTGTCCGACCGCATCGTCGTGATGGACCGGGGCGAGCTGGTCGAGGACGCGACGCCCGAGGCGCTGTCCGACCGGCCGCGGCGCCTGTTCACCGCCACCTTCCTCGGCGCGCGCACGGCGCTGGCGGGCCGCGTGGTCGCCGACGGCGGCGGTCCGCGGTTCGTGGCCGACGGCGGGATGGTCGTGCGGCTGGACGGGCCGGGCCCGGTCGGCGCCACCCACGCCGTCCTGCGCGCCGCCCGCCTGTCGTTCGCCCCGGCGGCCGGCGACGTGCTCGCGGTGCCGGGCCGGGTGGCGAGCGTCGGCTATCTGGGCGACCAGGTGGAGTTCACGGTCGAGGCGGCGGGGGCGTCGATCCGCGTGATCCGCCCGACCGGCGGCCCCCTTCCCGCGGCCGGCGAGGCCGTCACCGTCCACGGCGGCCCGGATGCGGTCGCCGTCCTGTCCGAACCGCGCGTCAACTGACCCGGCAACGAGGAGTGTCCCGATGATCGACAACCGCCTGTCCCGTCGCACGCTGGGCAAGCTGGCGCTCGGCGCCGGCCTCTCCGGTCCTGTCGACCCCGGTCCGCGCCCAGATCCGCCGCGGCGACGAGCTGACGGTCGGCATCTGGGGCGGCGCGCAGGAGCGCATCACCAAGGAGTTCTGCGCCAAGCCGCTGGAGGAGAAGTACGGGGTCAGGATCAACTGGGTGCTGGGCGGCACCGACACGCGCCGCGCCCGCGCCTATGCCGAGCGCGGCCGGCCGTCGTTCGACATCGTCTACCTCAACATCTTCGAGAGCCGGCAGGCGGTGAAGGACGGCGTGACCCAGGCGCCGACGAACGCGGTGCCCAACGCCGCGAACCTCTACGACATCGCGAAGCGCGGCGGCTACGGCGTCGCCTTCAACCCGGTCACCATCGTCTACGACCGGACCAAGGTGACCCGGCCCATCACCTCGTGGAAGGACCTGTGGCGGCCGGAACTCAAGGGCCGGATCGCGTGGCCCTCCTTCCCCGGCGCGCAGGGCACGGCGGCGATCCTGATGACGGCCAAGGCCTGGGGCGGGACCGAGGCGAACATCGGCGTGGCCTTCGAGAAGATCAAGGAACTCAAGCCCTTCTCGGCCATCCAGGGCAGCCAGGACCAGCTCTACACCATGTTCGACCAGGGGGCGTGCGACGTCTCGATCGAGTTCGGGAGCTTCACCCGCTCCTACGCCGAGGCGCGCAACCCGAAGATCGAGATCGCGAACCCGGTCGAGGGGCAGTCGATCGCCATGAACGTCGCCTGCGTCACGGTCGGCACCCGGGCGCAGAAGCTGGCGGAGGAATGGATCGACCTGCACCTCTCCCCGGCCTGCCAGCTCGCCTACGCGCGGCAGATCTACTACAGCCCCACGGTCCGCAACGCCGAGATCCCCGAGGACCTGAAGCCCAAGCTGATCCTCGGGCCCGACGGCGTGTCGAAGCTGGTGGACTTCGACTGGGACGTGGTGCTCGCGAACGAGCGGGACTGGGTGGCGCGGTTCACGCGCGAGATCGCCGGGTGAGGGGGCGGGGCGCCCGGCCGCGGTGCGGCGACCCCCTCTCCCCCGGCCCCTCCCCCCGGGGGGGGGAGGGGAGATCGTCCGAAGCCGCGTCCCCTCTCCCCCCCGGGGAGAGGGGAGATCGTCCGAAGCCGCGTCCCCTCTCCCCCCCGGGGAGAGGGACAGGGAGAGGGGGCGAGCCGCGGCGGATCTTGTGGGTCCGCGCCGCGGCCGCGCACCACCCCCCATGACCACCCGCCCGCACGCCGCCGGTCTCGGCCTCGTCGCCCCGCTCGGCCTCTGGCTCACGGCCGCCTTCGCGCTGCCGCTGGCGGTCGTGGTCCTGCTCGCCTTCCAGCCGCCCACGCGCGACATGTTCGCGCCGATCACGACGACGCTGTCGCTGGCCCAGTTCGCCGGCGTGCTGGCGGACGACTTCACCATCCGCGCCTTCGCCAACACGATCCTGCTGGGTGCCGCGGTGACGCTGGCCAGCGTGGTGCTGGCCTATCCGGTGGCCCTCTGGCTCGTCCGGCTGCCGCCGCGCTGGCGGTCGCTGGGGGTGGCGCTGGTGCTGGTGCCGCTCCTGACCAACGTCGCCGTGCGCAGCCTCGGCATCATCCTGCTGCTGTCGCCGGGCGGGATCGTCTCCGCCGCGGTGGAGGCGCTGGGCTTCGGCCGGCCGCAGATGCTGTTCAACTGGTTCGCGGTCGGCGTGGCGCTGACGCAGGTGTTCATGCCCTACATGGTCATGGCGCTCTCCGACAGCCTCCAGTCGGTCGACCAGCGGGCGCACGAGGCGGCGGCGGGGCTGGGCGCCGGGCCCGTGCGCCGGTTCTGGCAGGTGACGCTGCCGCTCTCGCTGGGAGGGCTTCGCGGCGGCATCGTGCTGGTCTTCCTGATGACGTCGACCGCCTACGTCTCGGCCACGCTGCTCGGCGGAAAGAAGGTGTGGACGACGGGCATGCTCGTCTATCAGGAGGCGATGCAGCTCCTGAACCACGGCCGTGCCTCGGCGCTGGCGCTCCTGATGCTGGGCGTCTCGGTGCTGGCGACCATCGTGCTCAGCCGCGGGGTCGGCGCCTTCATGCCCTGGACGCGGGGACGGCCGCCGCTCCGCCTTCCGCGGATCGAGCTTCCGCCGGTGCTGGCCCGCGCGGTCTGGGTCGCGGCGGAGGCGGCGGGACCGTGGGGCGCGCGCGCCCTTCTGGCGCTCGGCCTCGCGCTCCTGCTGTTCCCGATGCTGCTGGTCATGATCAGCTCGGTCAACGACAGCCCGCAGGCGACGGTGGCCGCCTTCCTCGGCTTCACGTGGAAGTGGTACGGCATGATCTTCGAGAACGCGGCCTACATCCGCGCCTTCCGCCTCTCGTTCGAGCTGGCGGCCTGGGCGGTCGCGATCTCCCTCGCCCTGGGCCTGCCGGCCGCCTTCGCGCTGGCCCGCCACCGCCTGCCCGCGCACGAGACGGTGGGGGCGATGCTGATGCTGCCGCTGGCGCTCCCGCACATCGCCATGGGGGTGGGGATGCTGAAGCTCCTGCAGTGGTACGTGGCGGTGCCGCAGTTCGCGGGCCTCCTGGCGATCCACGTGGTGCTGGTGGCGCCCTTCGTGCTGGCCATGCTGCGGGCGACGGTCGCGGGCCTCGACCGGGCGCAGGAGGAGGCGGCCGCCAACCTGGGCGCCGGGCCCGTCCGCCGCTTCGTCTTCGTGATCCTGCCGCAGCTGGCGCCCGGCCTCGCGGCGGCGGGCATCATCGGCTTCCTCATCTCCTTCGGCGAGGTGACGGTGACCGCACTCCTGTCGACCGCACGGATGCAGACCCTGCCGGTGCGCATCTATGCCGAGGCGACCTTCAGCCTGGAGAACACGGTCAACGCGCTCTCCACCCTCATCATCATCGGAACCGTGCTGATGCTGCTCCTGGTCGACCGGTTCGTCCGGCTCGACCGCGTCTGGCACCGCTGACGAGGAAAGGCCCCCGCCCATGCCGTTCTGGCCCCGCAAGTTCTGGCACGAGATGACGACGACGGAGTTCGCGGACATCGATCCGCGGACGATCGCCATCCTGCCCACGGCCGCGACCGAGCAGCACGGCCCGCACCTGCCGGTGTGGGTCGACGCCTGCATCAACAAGGGCATCCTCGACAGGATGCTGGACCTGCTGCCTCCCGACGTGCCGGCCACCGTGCTGCCCGCCATGCCGGTTGGCAAGAGCGTGGAGCACCTGAACTTCCCCGGCACCCTCACGCTCTCGGCCGAGACGCTGGCGCGGCTGTGGATCGAGATCGGGGAGAGCGTGGCGCGCGCCGGCGTGCGCAAGATGGTCATCTTCAACAGCCACGGCGGCCAGCCGCAGGTGATGGAGATCGTCGCCCGGGAACTCCGCATCCGGGCGAGGATGTTCGTGGTCACCTGCAACTGGTGGGGCCTGGGCAAGCCGCCGGGCCTCTTCCCCGCGAAGGAGATGGCGCACGGCATCCACGGCGGCTCGTCGGAGACCTCGATCATGATGCACCTCGCCCCCCACCTCGTGAACGAGGCGGAGCGCGCGGACTTCGAGCCGGCGACCGTGGCGCTGGCCGAACGGTTCCGCCACCTGCGGGCCGAGGGGGCGGGCGTCGGGTTCGGCTGGATGACCGAGGACCTGCACCCGTCGGGTGCCTGCGGCAACGCGCTCGACGCCGACGCCGAGCGCGGGCGCATCCTGGTCGAGACCGCGGCGACGGGGCTGATCGACCTGCTGCGCGAGATCGACGCGATGCGGCCGGCGTTCCTCTGAGGGGCGAAGGCGGCGAGACCCTCACCCATCGACCGCCTTGCGGTGGCCGGGCGACGACGCGGTCCTTGCGGACGGGCGCCCGTTCGGCCCTGATGTCGGACCGAACCGTGACGGGGCCCGCTCGGGTGTTCTCGGGACTGCTGCGCCTTCCCCCCTGGCCCTTCCGCGCCCGCCGTGCGGAGGCGGACGGGGTGCTCGACCGCGTCGGACGGTCGCTCGTCGCGATGAGCGCCGCCCACGCCGGCGCGTCGGACGCGGGCGCCTTCCGCCTGCTGACCTGGCCGGGGAGCGACCTGCCCGAACTCAACTACGCCATGCCGGTGCGCGCCGCGCGGGACTGGGACCGCGCGGTCGACCGGCTGGCGCGTGCCTTCGCCGCGGCCGACCGGGCGCCGCGCGTGGAGGTGATCGTCGAGGTCTGGCCGGCGGCCGACGCGGCGCTGCGCCGGCGCGGCTGGGCGATGACCGGCGAGGCCCCGGTCATGGCGCTGGAACCGGACGGGTTCCGCCCCGCCCCGCCGGTCGACGGGGTCGCCGAGCGCTGGCTCGACGGCGGCGATCCGGAGGGGCGGCTCGACGATTTCCTGGACCTCCAGTCCACGGCGTTCGGCTTCTCGACCGACCGGCTGGGCCGGCATCGGATCGTCGATCTGCGGCAGGAGCTGTCGAGCGGGTCGATGGCGACCCTGGCCATGATCGAGCAGGGGCGCATCCTCGCCGCGGCCAGCCTTCTCGGCACCCCGCCGCTGGGCGAGCTGGTCGGCGTCGCGGTCCGGCCGGGGGCGCGCGGCCGGGGGTGCGGCGCGCGCGCCTGTTCGGTGGCGCTCGACCGCTTCCTGCACCAGGGCGGCCGGCTCGTCTGGCTGGTCGCCGAGGCGCCGGCGATCCGGCTCTACGAGGGGCTCGGGTTCGTGCGGGTGGGGACGCACCGGTCCTACGCCCCGGACTGACGCCAGCCCGACGTCCGCGGTCCGGTCAGTCCGCCACCCGGCGCAGCCGCGGCAGGACGACCAGATAGCCCGCACTTCGCGCGCCCATGAAGGCGGCGAACGCGATCCAGGTGCCGTGGTTGCCCGCGAGGCCCGGCAGCGTCAGGTGGAGGACGCCGTAGACCCCCATCGAGGCGATCAGCACGTTGCGGAGCAGCGCCGTCCGGGTGGCGCCGATGGCAGCACCGTCGAGCAGGAACGCGCCGACCGACAGCAAAGACAGCGCCGCGACGTAAGGAAGATAGACGGCCGCCGTCTCGCGCACGGCCGCGATGCCCGTCAGCGCGTCGATCATCGCGGGGCCGACGACCAGCGTGACCCCCGACAGGACGCCGGCGCTCACGACCGAGACCGTCATCGTCCGCCGGAGCGCCAGGCGCAGCGCGGGGCCGTCGTGCGCCCCGACCGCCTGCCCCACCAGGGTCGAGACGACCTGCCCGAACCCGCCGAGCCCATAGGCGAGGAGGAGGTAGAGGTTCATCAGGACCGCATTGGCGGCGACCGTCACGTCGCCGAAGGCCGCACCGGCCGCGGTGAAGCCGAGAAAGGCCACCAGCAGGGCCTGGGTCCGCACGAACAGATCGGCGCTGATCCCGAGGATGCGACGGAACGCGTCCCAGCGCAGGACGCCGGCCCAACCGCGCCCGGCGCCCGCCGGCCATTCCCGGCGCACCGCGACCAGCGTGGCGGCGAGGCCGACCCATTCGGCCAGCGTCGATCCGATCGCGACGCCGGTGAGGCCCAGGCCGAAG
>JBIJED010000144.1:0-6910 GCA_044343785.1 Azospirillales bacterium
CGTGCCGGTCCCGCGTCGGCGCAGGGTCGTCCGCGGCCCCTTCGGTCGACGGGCCGGCGGCGGTGCAGATGTCGAGGAGGACGGCGAGAGGGTCGGCCGGCGTGGCGGCCCGGGCGGCACCCGGGACGATCGCGTTGGCGAGGACGAGCGCCAGCGTCGCGAGAAGGGCCAATGCCCCGCCGCCCCTGTGCCATGCCTGCCGGAACCGTCCGCCCATCGTGTCCCGCACCACCTTCCTGCGTTGGAAGGTTATGGCGTCGGCCCGAGCCGTGCGTCAAGCCGGGGCGCCTGCGGGCAGTGTCTCCGTTTGAGACTTCGGCGTTGCGCGTCTTGTAGGGGCCTCGCTTCTTCTCCCCCGTCGCAATCTTCGCCACCAAGACGGCGGCACCGATCACGTCGGCCTGTCGTTTCTGTCCCCGCGGGCCTTTCGGCATGGTCGCCCTCGCGCTTCCGAGCCGGTCGGCACAGGGGACCGACCGGGCGGGCGCGACGGCCTGGCAACCCGCCTCAGATTTCAAACCGAGACACGACCGCCCCGCCCATGGTCACCGTGCCCGTGGACGGGGGCGGGGCGTTGCCGATGCAGACCCCGGCGAACCCGGTGGTCTTGTCGATCAGGGCCTGGGTCACGGTGACGTCGGCCCCGCCGACGGACGGCCCCGACGCCGATGCTCCCGCTCTCCAGATGGGGCCCGAAGCCGAAGAGGCCGGTGCCCGTCATCGTGCCGGCGGCGCCGTTCAGCGGGATGTCCCTGGCGGTGAGGAAGACGTCGCCGATCACCGGGACGGTGGCCCCCGCCTCCTGCCGCAGCCAGCCGTTTTCGCCGTGCTGGAGGAAGAATTCCCACGTTCCGGCGAGGTTCGTTCCGGTCGTGTCGACCTGATGGCGCCGGCCCCGAGCTCGACCTTGCCGCCGACCCCGCCCGAGCGCCGCCGGGCGCGGATCGGGAAGACGACGTCGCCGTTCGTGCGCACGACGCCGGACGTCCCGGTCGGTGCGGCGGAGCAGGGCCTGCGCGAACGAGGGGTCGGTCGCCACCGGCCGATCGCGGGCAAGGACGAGGGGCGCGACGAGGCGATCGTCGGGGTTCGATCCCGGCTCACCGTCGGGAAAGAGGACGACGTCGGTCGAAGACCCGTCGGCCGCCGCCGCCTGCACGAACAGTTCGATGAAGCGGCCCAGCCCGATCGTGATCTGCCGGTCGAAGGGGTCGCTGTGCGGCAGGCGGCGCTCGGTCTGACAGGTGAGCGTGACCGTATCCGGGCGGGACAGATCGACCAGCCAGGGCTGGCGGTGCCGAACGCAGCCGGGGCCTGCGGTGCCGAACAACGATCGCGATCTCGCTCCGGCCTCAACCGAATGTGAGCGAAGTTGATCCCCCGTCGCCGCGCCACGCCATTAGCATGGTTCCCGACCCGTCCGAGACAACCGAGGCCGACTTGAACCCGATCCATCACCCCGACCGGCGCGCGGCGCTCTTCGCCCTCACCGCCGCGGCGGCTTTGCCCCTCGTCGGCCGGGGCGCCCGTGCGGTCGAAACCCGGCCCTGGGAGGATATTCGCGCCGCCGCGCGGGGTCGCACGGTCCATTGGAACGCCTGGGCGGGCGACGACGCCACCAACCGCTTCATCGCCTGGGCGGGCGAGCGGGTGCGGGCGCGCGACGGGGTTTCGGTCGTCCATGTCAAGCTGGCCGACACCGCCGAGGCGGTGACCCGCATTCTGGCCGAGGTCACGGCCGGGCGGTCCGCCGGCGGCTCGGTCGATCTGGTCTGGATCAACGGTCCCAACCTCCAGACGCTGAAGGAACGCGGGCTTCTTCACGGCCCGCTCGACGGCATTCTGCCCAACCATGCGGCGGTGGACCGGACGGCGAAGCGATCGAACGTGGTCGATTTCGCCCAGCCGGTGGACGGCATGGCCGTGCCCTGGCGCCTCGCCCGGGTCGCCTTCGTCCACGACGGCGCCCGGCTGCCCGCCGATCGCGTGCCGCGGACCATGGCGCAGATGGGCGCATGGGCGGCGGCGAACCCCGGGCGGCTCGCCCATCCGACCGCGCGCAACTTCCTCGGCGCCACCTTCCTCAAACAGGCGCTGATGGAACTGGCCCCCGACCCCGCGCTGCTGGACCGGCCCGCGACCGACGCGGTCTATGCCGACGCCGTCCGACCGCTGTGGGCGTGGTACGACGCGCTGCGGCCGAACCTGTGGCGCGGCGGGCGCGATTTCCCGGCGAGCGAGACGGCCGTGCGCCAGCTCATGGGCGACGGCGAGATCGACGTGATGATCACCTTCAACCCGGCCGAGGCCGCCGCATCCATCGCGAACGGGCTTCTGCCGCCGACCGTCCGGGTCTTCGGCCTTGCGGGCGGCACCATCGGCAACACCAGCTTCGTGGCCATCCCGTCGAATGCGGCGAACCGCGAGGGCGCGATGGTTCTCGCCGATTTTCTGCTCTCGCCCGAGGCGCAGGCGCGCATGCGCGACCCCAAGGTGCTGGGCGCGCTCGACGTGCTCGCCCACGACCGGCTGCCGCCCGACGCGCGCGCCCTCTTCCGCACGGCCGCCGACGATCCGGCGATGCCGTCCGACGAGGCCCTGGGCCCTGTGCTGCTGGAGCCGCACGGATCCTGGATGACGCGCCTCGCCGCCGACTGGGAGCGGCGCGTGACCGGGCGCTGAGGGCGGTTGCCGCACCGGTCGATGATGGGATTACCCGCTTCGGGTGCCGGCCGGGTGGCGCGCCTCGCCCTTCCGGCGGTCGTGCTGGTCCCGGTCGCCGCCGGTATCGTCGGGACGGCGCTGCCCGCGTTCGGCTGGTTGCCGGCGATCGGTGGCGATCGGCTGTCGCTCGACCCCTGGCGCATCCTGTTCGACGCGCCAGGGATCGGCACCTCGATCCGCCTGACGCTCACGGGCGGGCTGCTCGCGACGCTTCTGTCGCTCGTGTTCGCCGTGTCGCTGGCGGCGGTCGGCCACGGGCGGGGCTGGTATCGGCGGATCGAGCGGGCGGCGATCGTCTTGCTGTCGACGCCCCATGCGGCGACCGCGGTCGCCTTCGCATGGCTGGTCGCACCCTCGGGCCTGCTGGTGCGTCTCGTCTCGCCCGAATTGACCGGCTGGACGCGACCGCCGACCGCGCTGGTGACCGTCGGCGATCCCTACGGGCTCGCTTTGGTCGCCGGTCTGGTGGTGAAGGAGACGCCGTTCCTTCTTCTCGCCATCGCGGCGGCCGGCGCGCAGGTCGATGCCCCTCGCATGACCGCCGCCGCACGGACCTTGGGCGTGCGTCGGCCGATCGCGTGGCTGAAGGCGGTCTATCCCCGCATCCACGGGCAGATCCGCCTGCCGATCGCGGCGGTCCTCGTCTATGGTCTGTCCACGGTGGAGATGGCGCTGATCCTGGCCCCCGGGACGCCGCCGCCGCTCGTTCTGCGGGCGGTGGCCTGGGCCACCGACCCCGACCTCGCGCACCTCTTTCCGGCCGCTGCGGCGGCCATCCTTCTCGCGGTCCTGTCGGTGGCGACCCTGGCGGCAGGGTGGATGGCCGAGCGCGGGGCGATGATCCTCGGCCGGCGTTGGATCGAGGCGGGGGGGCGGGGTGACGCAACAGTCGCGGCGATCCTGTCGCCCATCGCGGCGGCCGGGGCGGGCGCGATCGTGGCCGGGCTCCTGGCGCTCGGCGGGCTGGCGGTCTGGTCGGTCGCAGGCCCGTGGCGCTATCCCGACGTCCTGCCGGACCGGATCGACCTCGCGGTCTGGCGGGGGGTCGCCGACCGGGCCGCAGGGCTGGTCGGCACGACCGTGGGGATCGCGGCGGCGGCGGCCGTGACGGCGGCGTTGCTCGTGGTGGCGCGGCTGGAGGCGCGCGATCGAGGCCCCGGTCGCCACGTGCGCACGGGCGGGGCCGACGCCCTGGTCCTGGCGCCGCTGGTCATCCCGCAGATCACGGTGCTTTTCGGCGTGCAGGTCCTTCTCACCGCGTTCGGGATCGACGGGTTGGCGGCGACGGTGGTGTGGGTGCATCTCGTCTGGGTGGCACCTTATGTGCTTTTGTCACTGCGCGATCCGTGGCGCGCGCTGGACCCGCGCAATGCCCGGGCGGCGGCGACGTTGGGCGCGTCGCCCTGGCGGGTACTGGTCGGGGTGAAGCTGCCGCTCCTTGCCCGGCCGGTCGCACAGGCCGCGGCCGTCGGCTTCGCCGTCAGCATCGGGCAGTATCTTGCCACGCAGTTCGCCGGCGGCGGTCGGATCGCGACGCTGACCACCGAGGCGGTGGCGATCGCGGCGGCGGCCGATCGCCGGACGATCGGCGCCTATGCGGTCCTTCAGGCCGTCCTGCCGCTGGCGGCGTTCGGGCTCGCGATGCTTGCGGGCCGCGGGAGGCGCGCATGAGCGGCGATCCCCTGGGGCTGGAGGCGGTTCGCATCACGCTCGACGGTCGAACGATCGTCCCGCGCATCGACCTGTCGGTCGCGCCAGGAACGGTGGCGACCATCATGGGGCCGAGCGGGGCCGGAAAATCGACGCTTCTGTCCTTCGTCGCAGGCGTGGCGGAGGCGCCCTTTCGCTGCGAAGGGCGGGTGCGGATCGGCGGCGACGACGTGACGGCGGTGCCGCCGCACCGCCGGCGCATCGCCATGCTGTTCCAGGACGACCTGCTGTTCGCGCACCTGAGCGTGGCCGGCAATCTTCTTTTCGGACTTCGGCGCGGGCGCGACGGACGGCGTGCGCGGTGCGCGGTGGTCGAGGCGGCGTTGGCGGCGGCCGGGTTGGGCGGGCTCGGCGACCGCGATCCCGCCAGCCTGTCGGGCGGGCAGAGAGCGCGTGTCGGCGTGCTTCGCGTTCTGCTGTCCGATCCCCGCGCCTTGCTGCTGGACGAACCGTTCGGGCGGCTGGACGCGCCGTTGCGGGCGTCGTTCCGGGAATTCGTGCTGGAAACGGTGCGCGCGCGCGGTCTGCCCACGCTTCTGGTGACACACGACCCGGCCGACGCCGACGCGGCCGGCGGCCCCGTGATCCGCCCCTGGGACGACACGCCCTGACGGGTGGCGTCCGGCCCGCCCATGGATTTGCGACACAGACGCGTCGTTTCGCGCGATGGTCCCGCGACAGACGGCGACGGTGACGGGGGATCGGGGCGGACCCGCCGACCCGGCTCGCCGCCGACGAGCCGACGACGGCGCTCGACGTCACGGCCGGCCGCACCCGCTGCACGACCGGGGACCCGGCGCTGCGGCCCATCGGGCCAGGCGGCGGCGTGCCATTTCGCCGACGAGATGGGGGGTGTGGGTGCGGTGCCGCGTCCTTCGACAGGCTCAGGACGAGGCATGTCGACCGAGGCGCCCGAACGTCCCGCGAGCCTTGTCCGGAGCCCGTCGAAGGGCGGGGCGGTACGGGCCCCGACGCAGGGCGCCACCCCCCTCCTCGTCGTCGACGACCTCGAAGTCCACTTCCCGATCCGCGCCGGCCTGCTGCGCCGGCCTGCGTCTCCTGGCACCAGGACGCGAACGACCGGGGCCTGTCGTCGGACGAGGTGGTGACCGCGTGGATCGCCTTCTCGCCCTCGACGCCACGGTCGGGCTGCATGCGGGTGGTCCCGGGCAGCCACCGCACCCGCCTCGAAGCCGCCGACACCTTCCACGCGGACAACCTGCTTTCCCGCGGGCAGGAGGTCGCGGCCCGGGTGGACGGGGCGGCGGCGGTCGACATGATGCTGGCGCCCGGCGAGATGTCGCTGCACCACGTGCCGATCGTCCACGGGTCCGAGCCCAACCGGGCCGACGACTGGCGGATCGGCTTCACCGCCCGGTACATCCCGACCCGCCTGCGCCAGCTCGCCCCCGTCAAGGACACGGCGATGCTGGTGCGCGGCGTCGACCGGTTCGGACATTTCGAGCCCGAGCCGCGGCCGAAGGCCGATTTCGACCCCGATGCCGTCGCCTTCCACCGCGCGGTGCGCGAACGGCTGGAGGCGATCACCGGGCAGGGTGCCGCGCGGCCGATGCGCACGAATTGAGGGCCGGCGGTCAGCGCCGCTGGCCGCCCGTCTGGGTCTCGTACATGCGGATGAGCGGGCCGATGTCGGCGCCGTTCACCAGAAGCTTGCCCTCCGCCGTCGTCTCCAGCCGATAGGTGCGGCCCCCGCCCTCCTGCTTGCCGACGAGTGCCAGGATCGACAGGGCGGTGACGAGATCGGCGTGCGCCCGCGGCGCCTGCTGGCCCTGACGGGGGCGCAGGGCCTCCACGGCCTGTTCGAGGCCGGTGATGGTGACGGTGGCGGCGCCCTGGGCCTGCGCGGGGCCGGCGAGGCCGGGGGCCAGGGCCGCGAGGAGGGCCGAACGGACGAGGAGGTGACGCGGGGTCATGGGGCGCTCCGGCAAGGGAAGCGGCCACCCTGATCCGCGATCTTGGAGATTCGAGGGCGGCCCCGCCCTCAGGGCTCCGGTCGAGGGCGGCCCCGGCCGCCCTCAGCGCACCATGCGGGTGATGCTCTCGATGATCGGCTGCAGGTCGGCGCCGTCGAGGGTGAGCCGGCCGGCGGGATCGACCGCGAACACGTAGCGCCGGGCGGCCTTGCCCCCCGCGTCGCTCGCCGGCTGGCCGAGCGCCTGGATCACCGCCAGCACCGCCCGGGCGTCGGTCCGCTCGCGCGGGCTCATCATCGGCAGCTCGTCGAGCAGGGGGCCGAGGCGCTCCAGCCCGCTGAGCGTCACGCCCAACGTGGCGGTCGCCATCATGGGCGAGGCGGGGTCGAGCTTGGCGGAGCCGTCGGCGGAGAGCCCGAACGCGCTGGTGGCCAGCGCCGCCTCCTCGATCCGGAACTCCGTTTCGGCCTGGGTGAAGGCGCCGAGGAGGCCGAGGCCGAGCGCGGGGGCCGCCTCCGCCGCGTCCTCGCCCCGGGCCGCGC
>JBIJED010000145.1:0-6906 GCA_044343785.1 Azospirillales bacterium
CTCCCTGTCCCTCCCCCCGGGGGGGGGAGGGAACGGAACGTCGGATCCGCTCCTGTTCTTCTCCCCTCTCCCCCCCGGGGAGAGGGGGCGGGGGAGAGGGGGTCGCCCGCGATGACCGACGGCTTCCTCGCCCTCTCCGGCCTCACGCTCGCCTATGGCGGCACGGTCGCGGTCGACCGGCTCGACCTCGCGATGGCGGAGGGCGAACTCGTCGCGCTGCTCGGCCCGTCCGGCTGCGGCAAGACGACGACGATGCGCGCGGTCGCGGGCCTCCTCCAGCCGCGCGCGGGCACCATCCGGCTCGCCGGGCGCGACATCACCCACGTGCCGGCGAACAGGCGGGGCGTCGGCCTCGTCTTCCAGTCCTACGCCCTCTTCCCGCACCTGAGCGTGTTCGAGAACGTGGCCTTCGGCCTGCGCCTCGCCGGAACCGGGCGGGACGAGATGGGCCGCCGTGTGGCCGAGGTGCTGGCGATGGTCGGGCTGACGGGGTTCGAGCGGCGCCTGCCCAGGGAACTGTCGGGCGGGCAGCAGCAGCGCGTGGCCCTCGCCCGCTCGGTCGTCGTGCGCCCGCGCCTCCTCCTGCTGGACGAGCCGCTGTCGAACCTCGACGCGCGGCTTCGGCTGGAGATGCGCTCGGAGCTGCGCCGCCTTCAGCGCGAGCTGGGCGTCACCATGGTCTACGTCACCCACGACCAGGCCGAGGCGCTGGCGCTGGCCGACCGGATCGTGGTGATGCGCGACGGGCGGATCGAGCAGGAGGGGCCGCCCGAGACGGTCTACACCCGCCCCCGCACCGCCTTCGTCGCCCGCTTCATGGGGTTCGAGACCTGCCTCGCGGTCGACGGCGGGCGCCTCGTGGCGCCGGACGGCCGGTCCCTGCCGCTGGAGGGCCCCGTCGACGCGCCGGCGCTGGCGTGGCGGCCCCATGCCGTGGTGCTCGGCCGCGGGCCGCATCGGGCGCGGGTGCTGGGCCGGTCCTATCTGGGCCAGTCGGTCGAATACCTGCTGGAGACCGACGCCGGGCCGGTGAAGGCCGAGGCCGCGGCCGACGCCCCGCGGTTCGAGCCCGGGACCACGGTCGCCTTCGACCTGCCGCTGGCCGCGGCCGCCCGGCTGGAGCGTGCGGCGTGAGGAGCGACGGCATGGAACCCCAGGACCTGAACGCGCCCGATCTGCGCGACCGCGCGGTGCGGGCCGCCCGCGGCCTCGCCCCCTTCGACGTGCTGATCGCGGGCGGGACCGTCCTCGACACGGCGACGCTGGAGCTGCGCCCGGCCGACGTCGGCATCGTCGGTCCCCTGATCGCATCGGTCCACCCGCCGGGCACGCGCACGGACGCGGCGACCGTGATCGACGCCACCGGGCGGCTGGTCGCCCCCGGCCTGATCGACACGCACATGCACGTCGAGAGCAGCATGGTCACGCCGCGCGGCTATGCCGAGGTGGTGGTGCCGCAGGGGACCACGACGATCTGCTGGGACCCGCACGAGGTCGGCAACGTGCTGGGGCTCGACGGCGTGCGCTGGGCGGTCGCGGCGAGCCGCGGCCTGCCGCTGCGCGTGATCGTGCTGGCCCCGTCCTGCGTGCCGTCGGCCCCGGGCCTCGAGCTGGCGGGGGCTGAGTTCGATGGCCCCGAGATGGCCGAGATGCTGTCCTGGCCCGAGGTGCGCGGCGTGGCCGAGGTGATGGACATGCGCGGCGTGCTGGAGCGCCAGCCCAAGATGCGCGCCGTGGTCGGCGCCGGCCTCGCGTCCGGCAAGATGGTCTGCGGGCACGGCCGGGGGCTGGAGGGGGCGGACCTCCAGGGCTTCGCCGCCGCCGGCATCGAGAGCGACCACGAGATCACCACCGGCGCCGACCTGATCGCCAAGCTGCGCGCCGGCTTCACGGTGGAACTGCGCGGCAGCCACGACCACGTGCTGCCGGGGGCGGTGGAGGAACTCAACCGCCTTCCCGTCATCCCGCAGACGCTCACGCTCTGCACCGACGACATCTTCCCGGACGATCTGGTGGACAAGGGCGGGATGATCGACCTCGTCCGCCGCCTCGTCCGCTACGGGCTCGACGGGCGGCAGGCGATCCGCGCCGCGACGCTGAACGCCGCCATGCGGCTCGGCCGCCGCGACCTCGGCCTCGTCGGTCCCGGCAAGCGGGCGGACCTGATCCTGCTGTCCGACCTTGCGACGTTGGAGGTGGGCGCGGTCCTCGCCTCCGGGCGCCTCGTGGCGCAGGACGGGCGGCTGACCGGGGCGCTGCGGCCCGATCCCGCCGGCGCCCCGACCGCGACGGTCAAGGTCGCGCCCCTCGCGGCCGACGACTTCCGCCTGAAGGCGCCGCAGGCGGCGGACGGCACGGTGCGCCTGCGCGCCATCCGCGGCGCCCGCTTCACGGCGTGGAGCGCGGTGACGGTGCCGGTCACTGGCGGGGTCGCGGAGGTGCCGGCCGACGCGAACCTCATGGCCGTCGTCCACCGCCACGGCCGCCGCCCGGCCGTGCCGCAGGTGGCGGTGAAGGAGGATTGGGGGGTCTGGTCGGGCGCGCTCGCCACCACGGTCAGCCACGACAGCCACAACCTCACCGTCTTCGGCCGGGACGCGGCCGACATGGCGGCGGCGGCCAATGCGCTGATCGGCTGCGGCGGGGGCATGGCGGTGGCGAGCGGGGGCCGGGTCACGGCGCTGCTGCCCCTGCCCGTCTGCGGCCTCCTGTCCGAGGCGCCGGCGAGCGAGGTGGCCGACGGGTTCCGCCGGGTGCGCGCGGCCGCCGACGCGGTCGCCCAGTGGAAGCCGCCCTACCGGGTCTTCAAGGCCGTGGTGGGGGCGAGCCTCGCCTGCAACCCGGGCCCGCACCTGACCGACCTCGGCCTCACCGACGGCACGACGGGCGACGTGTTCGAGGACGCCGTGCTGACGTGAGACGCAAGGGGGTGGGCAGCCGCCGCCCGACCCCGTAAACTCGGAGCGCGAAACGCATCCGCAGGGAACGGGATGGACCGGCTGATGGACGACGGCGAAGCGGCGGCGGATCGGATGGACCTCGACCGGTTCGTCCCCTATCTGCTGAACCGCGTCGTCAACCGGCTGAACCTCGATCTGCTCGAGGCGCTGCGCCCGCTGAAGATCACGCCGGCCCGCTGGCGCGTGCTGGCGGTGCTGGAGGCGCAGGACGGGCGCAGCATGACCGATCTCGCCGTCTACTGCGTGATGGAGCAGTCGACCCTGTCGCGCGTCGTCGACCAGATGGAGCGCGACGGCCTCGCCCGGCGCCGGGCGCGGGCGGAGGACGGCCGGGTGACGGAGGTCTTCATCACCGAGGAGGGACGGCGCCATTTCGCGACCGTCTTCCCCGTCGCGCGCGAGCAGGCGGAGCGGTGCTTCCAGGGATTCACCGACGCCCAGCGCGACCGCTTCGTGCGGGACCTGCACCGGGTGCTGGACAACGTCTGCACCGCCGAACTGGGATGAACGGGGACCGACCGATGACCGACACGCGCGACCGCACCCTGGCCGACGCCACCCTGGCCGACGCCACCCTGGCCGACGCCGACCACGGCGGCCTCGCCGCGCTCGCGGCGGCGGCGACCGCGCACCCGCTGCGGGCACCGGTCGACCGGTTCCTGTTCCTGCGCCACGGCCGGACGATGGGCAACATCGCCCGGGTGTTCCAGCATCCCGACGATCCGCTGGCGCCCGAGGGCTTCGCCGACGCCGACAGCGCGGCGGCGATCCTCGCCGACGGGCCGTTCGATCGCATCGCCGCCAGCGACATGGCGCGGGCGTGGCTGACGGCGGGGCGGGTGGGCGCCGCGTCGGGTCGGCCGGTGATGGCGGTGCCGGCGATGCGCGAACGCTATTTCGGCCGCTGGATCGGCACCCCCTCGCACGCGCTGGACTGGCGGGCCGACCCGCCCGAGGGGGAGACGCTGGCGCAGTTCGTCGAACGGGTGGCCGGCGGGTTCGAGGCCGTGCTGGCCGATCCGCGGCCGGTGCTGGTGGTCGCCCACGGCGGGGTCCTGCGGGTGCTCGCCGGCATGCTGGCCGTCGACCTGCCGCTCGACCTGACCGCGAACGCGCTGCCGCTCGCGGTCGTGCGGACCGCGGGCGGCTGGACCATCACACCCCACCGGGGCACACCCCACCGGGGCTGAGGACCGCGTCGGGCGTCAGCGGTGGTTGCGGTGCTCCGGCCCGTGGTCGCCGCGCCCGTGGTCGCCGCGGTCATGACCGCCGTGGCCGTGGTCGCCGTGGCCGTGGTCGCCGTGGCCGCCCCGCATCCCCTGGCCCATCGGCCGGTCGAGGATCTGCCGCTGCCCGGGCGTCAGCGCCTCGTAGAGGGCCGCCAGCGACGGGCGGACGGCCTGGAGCCGCTCGGCCTCGGACTGCATCATCCGCTGCGTCCGCTCCGACCGTTCGACGATGGTCGGCGGGGTCGTCGGCGCGCTGGCCGGGACGGCGGCGACGCAGGCCTGTCGGCGGGCGGCGTCGGCCGCGCGGGCGGCCTCGGCGAAGCGGGCGAAGACGGGGCGCTGCTCGGCGGTGAGGTTCAGGCGCCGCTCGACGTAGGCGAGGCGTGCGGCCTCGCGGGCGGAGCGCTCCTCGCAGGCGGCGGCGGTCATGCGCGGCGGCTCCATCCCCCGCGGGCCACGCTGGGCGTCGGGGGTCGGCTGCGCGAGGGCCGGGACGGCGGCGGCGGCGAACACCAGGGCGACGGCGGCGGTGCGGAGAAGGGCGGAGGCGGTGCGGGTCATGGGATGCGTCCTCGGGATCGTCGGGGGCGGGCCGATCGGCCGCGCTGTCCCTGATACGCCCGTGGCGCGGGCTCCCTGCGCGGGGTTTGCGGGTCCCTCCCCCCCTCCCGGAAGGGCCGAAACCCCCGCGCTCCACCTCAGGCGGCCATCGGCATCCGGTCGCGCACCCCGGCCAGGATCTCGTAGGACCGCAGCCGCGCGGCGTGGTCGAAGACGTTGCAGGTGACCATCAGCTCGTCCGCCCGCGTGCGCGCGACGAAGGCCGCCAGCCCCTCCCGCACGGTCCCAGGACCGCCGACGATGGCGCAGGAGAGCGCGTGCGCCACGCCCGCCTTCTCGAACGGGGTCCACACCGCGTCCATGTCGTCGACCGGCGGCGGCAGGCGGGCCGGACGCCCGCGGCGCATGTTGAGGAACTGCTGCTGGACCGAGGTGAACAGCCGCCGCGCCCCGTAGAGGCTGGAGCCGAGGATCTACAGCGGCACGTCGGTGCCGGGCGCGGGGATCGCGCGGTCGGGGGTCCCCGGCTCGACCGGGCCGAACCAGGCCAGGATCTCCTGCACGTCGCCGACGAAGTCGTCGGCCGCGTCGAGGTCGCGGCGCAGCGCCCGCGCCGTGCGCTGGTCGGTTCCCGGCGCGCGGCCGAGGCCGAGGTCGACGCGGAGGTCCGGCCGGATCCGGCACGCGGTCGGCGCGTGATCGACCTCTCCCGCAGGGCCGCCGAGGATCCGGCGATGCCCGGACCGGGGCCCCGCGCCGACCGGGGCCGGTGACCGAAAAGGCACGAAATGGTTCGAAATGGTTCTATAACGAAAAACCCTGTTTCCTCTAACGTCACCGTCGGTGTTCACGTTCGATCCGGAGGGTTGCAGATGCGTGTTCCGCCGATCGAGCAGATGTCGGAACCCGTCGCGCTGGTCTACGGACACTGGCGGGATCTGCTGGGACCGGACGGTCGGCTGCCGTCGATCGGCCGACTGGACCTCGACAGGATCAAGTCGACGCTGCCGCAGCTTTGGCTGCTGGGCGTCGAGTACGGACCCGTCCGGTTCCGCTACCGCGTGATCGGGGAGAACATCTACCGGATGGCCGCGCGGCTGATCCATGTGGGCGACGTCATCGCGGACACCGACGCCCGCGAAGGCCGCGAGCACATCCAGGGCAGCCTGCTGCACGTCGTCGAGACCCGGGGGCCGGACCATTACGCCGGCGCGCCCTACGCCCGTCACACGTCCGAGGTGATCCGCGTCGAACGGATCACCCTTCCCTTCGCGAACGACGGGCGGACCGTCGATCGCATCCTCAACTGCACCGTGGCGGACTGGACCCCCGGCTACCGGCCGCCGCAGCCGCCGGGGACGCCCGAATGAGGGACCCGGGCGAGGGGCGACGCGGCGACGCCCGCCTCAGAGCGCGAGCGTCATGAAGGTGCTGTTCGGATCGGCGCCATAGTCGCCGAACGGGCCGCACGCGACGAACCCGTGGCGGGCGTAGAGCGCGCGGGCCGGGGCGAAGAAGGCGAAGGATCCGGTCTCGAGGCTGAGCCGCCGCATGCCGCGGGCCCGGGCCGCCTCCACGATGTGGCGCACCATCGCCGATCCCACCCCGCGACGGCGCGCCGCCTCGGTCGTGTGCATGGACTTCACCTCGCCGTGGTCGGGCGACAGGGCCTTCAGCGCGCCCACGCCCAGCACCGTCCCGCCGTCCCAGGCGGACCAGAAGCTGATCGCCGGAACGCGCAGACCGGACAGGTCGAGGGCGTGGGCGCTGCCGGCCGGGGTCACGGCGTGGCAGGTGGCGTGGTGGTGGCGCAGCAGGGCCACCACCCGTTCGTCGTCCAGGCCGCCGTCGATGATCCTCATGGGCCTCGTCCCCCGCCGACCGGCCCATGATGGCCCGTGCGCCGCGGGATGTCATCCCGCGGGCGGCGCCGGCGGTCAGGGACGCGGCGTGACCACGATCTCCACCCGCCGGTTCGCGGCGCGGGCCTCGGCCGTCGGTTCGGACCGCAAGGGCCGGGCGCCGGCGTAGCCCGTCACCGAGAGGCGGGACGGCGCCATCCCGGCCCCGACGAGGACGCGGGCGGCGGCGGCGGCGGGACCAGCGGTCGGATCAGCATCATGCCGACCGGCATGACGAAGACGACCAGCAGGTTC
>JBIJED010000168.1:0-6480 GCA_044343785.1 Azospirillales bacterium
GCGATCGCCTGCATGAGCGCGTCGGGAAGCCAGCGCTCGAGCGGCACCACCGCCGCCGGGTTCCCGGCGAACACGGCGTCGGCGAAGGCGTCGACCTGATGGAGCGGCAACTGCATGGCGGCCCTCGATCGGATGGCACATTGTCATCATGACATTGTGCCCCATTGTTCGGACAGGTTTCGGATCGGTCAGCCTTCCCAGAACGGCCTTTCGGCCTCGTGCTGCGCGCTGGCACGATCAACGCCGATGTCGCGAAGCATCCGGTCGTCCAGCGTCGAAAGCACCGCCCGCTGCCGCGCGCGCTCGTGCCAGACCGGCAGGTGCACAGCGGCCAGCAACGGCGCCCAGAAGATCGCTGCGACCCTTGCAGCCATGCGCCGGAGGATCCCGTTCCGCGTACCGGCGCCGCTTCGGATTGTCGACATCCCACCCTCCTCATTGATCGATACAATCGACCGAATGTCTCTGTTCATCACGTTAGGCGTTGACACAATTCGGCGCAATTGTGATCTTGTCATCATGACAAGTTGGTCCCCCGACCTCGACAATCGCGCTGGCCCCCGTTACCGCGCGATCGCGGACGCCATCGCCGAGGACATCGCCGCCGGGCGTCTTGCGCCCGGTGCGCGCATGCCCACGCACCGCGACCTCGCCTGGCGCCTGGGGGTCACAATCGGCACGGTCACCCGCGCCTATCTGGATGCGGAGCGTCGAGGCCTCGTCTCGGGCGAGGTCGGGCGGGGAACCTTCGTGAAGGAGCCGCCGCGGCCCGTCGTCGGCGCCGATCCTGTCGAACCCGGCATCCAGGGCCTGATCGACATGTCGAGCAGCGCGCCCCTGGTCCCCGATCTGTCGGGCACCCTGTCGGCCGAGATCGCTGCCGTGATGGCGTCGCCCGGGGCGTTGAGCCTGCTGGGATACGTTCCCTGGCAGGGGTTGGCGGCGCACCGGGCCGCGGGGGCCGCGTGGATGCGCCGGTTCGGCGCCGCCGCCACGGCCGAGAGCGTCCAGGTGACGGCCGGCGCGCAGAACGCGATGGCCATCGCGTTGGCGACGGTGGCGAAGTCGGGCGACCTGATCCTGACCGAGACGCTGACCTATGGCGGTTTCAAGGCCGCGGCCGGGGTGATGGGTCTGCGCCTGCACGGCGTCGCGATCGACGAGCAGGGGCTGATCCCCGAGGCGTTCGAGAACGCGTGCCGGCAGGGGGCGCCGCGTGCGCTCTATGTGATGCCGACGATCCACAACCCGACCTGTGCGATCCTTCCGCCCGCGCGGCGCGAGGCCATCGCCGCGATCGCACGGCGGCACGACGTCACCATCATCGAGGACGACGTGTTCGGCTGTCTGATCGACGAACCGCCGCCCGCGATCCAGAGCTTCGCGCCCGAGAGCACGATCTACCTGACCGCCCTGTCCAAAAGCGTGGCGCCGGGCCTGCGGGTGGGGTTCATGTGCGCGCCGGCGTCGATGGTGGCGCGGATGTCGTCGGTGTCACGATCGCTGGGCGCCGGGCCGTCGCCGGTGATGGCGGAGGTGGCGCGACGTTGGATCGAAGACGGGCGCGCGGACGGCTTCGCCGCGTTTCAGCGCGACGAGGCGCGCGCGCGCCAGCGAATCGCCCGGCCCCTGATCGGCCATCTCGCGGCCCCCGCCCCGCCGTCCGTCTCGCACCTGTGGCTGTCGCTGCCCGAGCCCTGGCGTCGTGACGAGTTCACCGCCGCCGCCGCCCGCCGACGGGTGCGGATCACGCCGGCCGATGCCTTCATGGTGGGACGAGGCCCCACGCCGCACGCCGTGCGCGTCAGCCTCTGCGCGACGCGCACGCGTGAAGACATGGAGCGCGGGGTCTCGATCCTCGCCGGCATCCTCCTCGAGACGCCGACCGACGCGGCCGAGATCGTCTGACGCGCCGCAGCTGCGGCACGCTTCGGGCGATCAGGGGACCGGAAACGCCCCCACCGTGTGCGCGTGGTCCAGCGGCCCGTGCCCATGTCCGTATCCGGGGGCCGACGCGATCGCCGCCCGCACATAGGCCCGGCCCCGGGCGACAGCGTCACGCAGCGACAGCCCTTGCGCGATTCCGGCGGCGATGGCCGACGCCAGCGTGCAGCCGGTCCCGTGGGTGTGGCGGCTGTCGATGCGGTCGCTGACGAACATCTCCTCGCCCGTCTCGCTCAGCAGAAGGTCGGTGACGATGGCCCCGTCCAGATGCCCGCCCTTCAACAGAACGGCCCCGGCGCCGGCCGCGCGGATCGCGTGGGCGGCTGAACGCATCTCATCGACGGTCCGCACCGGGCGACCGGCCAGCACCGCCGCCTCCGGCAGGTTGGGCGTGACCAGCGCGGCACCCGCGACGAGGCGCCGCGTCAGGGTGCCGATCGCATCCTCCGCCAGAAGCCGGTCGCCCCCCTTCGCCACCATCACCGGATCGACGATCCGGGGCACCCGCGGCGCCACGGCCGCCAGTTCGTCGGCGACCGCGTCGATGATCGCGGACGTTGCCAGCATCCCGGTCTTGATCGCGTCGGCACCCAGATCGTCGATCACGACGCGGATCTGGCTTCGCACGAAGTCGATCGGCACCGCGTGGATGGCGTGGACACCGAGCGTGTTCTGCGCCGTCAGCGCGGTGATCGCGGTCATGGCGAAGCCGCGGAGACAGGTCACCGCCTTCAGGTCGGCCTGGACGCCCGCCCCACCACCCGAATCGGACCCGGCGACGATCAGGACCCGCCCCATCACGGGACCGCCTCCGCCGTGCGCGCTGCGGCCTCGATGACGCCGCACAGGTCGGCGACCACCGCGGCGACGAGGTCGGCGTCGTCGCCCTCCGCCATCACGCGGATCAGCGGCTCGGTCCCCGACTTGCGGATGAGGAGGCGCCCCGTCCCGGCCAGCCGCGCCTCCGCCGCGCCGATCGCGTCCTTCACCGCGGGCAGGTCCAGCGGCGGTCGGCCCGCATGGCGCACGTTGCGCAGGATCTGTGGCACCGCCTCGAACCGCGCGGTCACGGCGCTCGCCGGCTCGCCCGTCTCCTGCATCGCGGCCAGCACCTGGAGTGCGGCGACGAGGCCGTCGCCGGTCGTCCCGTGGTCGCCCAGAACGATGTGGCCCGACTGCTCCCCGCCCACGTTGTAGCCCTCGGCCCGCATCCGCTCGACCACGTAGCGGTCGCCCACCGGCGTCCGCAAGAGGCCGATGCCGTGGCGCGTCAGATACCGCTCGAGGCCGAGGTTCGACATCACGGTCGCCACCACCGCCCCGCCCTTCAGCGCCCCCGCCTCGTGCAGCCGCTTGGCGATCAGGGCCATGATCTGGTCGCCGTCGATGATGCGCCCCCGCTCGTCGCAGACGATCAGCCGGTCCGCGTCGCCGTCGAGGGCGAGGCCGATGTCGGCGCGCTTGGCGACCACCTCCTCCTGCATCCGGCGGGGATGGGTGGCGCCGCACTCCCGGTTGATGTTGAACCCGTCCGGGGCCACGGCGACCGGAATGACCTCGGCGCCCAGCTCCCACAGCACGGTCGGCGCCACCCTGTAGGCGGCCCCGTTCGCGCAATCGACCACGATGCGAAGCCCCTCCAGCCTGAGCCCCCGGGGGAAGGTGGCCTTGACGGCCTCGATGTAGCGGCCGGCGGCGTCGTCGAGGCGCCGCGCCCGGCCGAGCTGTGCTGCGGGGACGAGGTTCTCCGCGGGCGAACCGTTCACCCGGGCCTCGATCGCCGCCTCCACCTCGTCCGACAGCTTGTGGCCGTCGGGACCGAACAGTTTGATCCCGTTGTCCTCATACGGGTTGTGGGAGGCGGAGATCATCAGGCCCATGTCGGCGCGCAGGCTTCGTGTGAGAAAGGCGACGGCCGGCGTGGGAACCGGGCCCACCAGGGTCACGTCGAGGCCCATGGAGATGAATCCCGCGGTCAGCGCCGGCTCCAGCATGTAGCCGGACAGCCGCGTGTCCTTGCCGATCACCACGAGGTGGCGGTGGTCGCCGCGCCGGAACTCCATGGCGGCGGCCATGGCGACCTTCAGCGCCGTCTCCGCCGTCATGGGCGGGACGTTCGCGGTGCCGCGGATGCCGTCGGTGCCGAAGAGGGAGCGGGACATGGGATGACGCGCCTCGTTGGGATCGGCTCCGTTTTGGCGCGATCCGGCGGACCCCGCAAGCGGAACGAGGGGGCCGACCGGCCCCCTCGCTCACGTCACCCGCGATGCCCGTCCGGCGCCGGTCAGCCCGGCTGCGGCTCCGGCGCCATGCCGCCGGCGTCCTTGCCGCCCGAGGTCGGCACCGTGCCGCGGCGGCCGGCCGGCGGGCGGGCGGCGGGCGGGCTCTGCGCCGGCCGGTCGTCGTTGCGCACGATCGGGTCGCCGCGAAGCAGCGCGTCGATCTCCTCGCCCGACAGCGTCTCGTACTCGAGAAGGCCGCGGGCCAGCGTGTGCAGCTGGTCGAGGTTCTCGGTCAGGATCCGCTTCGCCGCGGCGTAGGCGCCCTCGACGATGCCGCGGATCTCCTCGTCCACCAGCTGCGCCGTGTTGTCCGACATGTTCTTGTGCTGGGCGACGGAGTGGCCGAGGAAGACCTCCTGGCTGTTCTCCCCGTACATGAGCGGGCCGAGGCGCTCGCTCATGCCCCACTCGGTCACCATCCGGCGCGAGATGTCGGTCGCCATCTTGATGTCCGACGAGGCGCCGGTCGTGATCCGCTCCTTGCCGAAGATGATCTCCTCGGCGATGCGACCGCCCATGGCGACCTCGAGGTCGGCGATCAGCTTCGCCTTGGAGAGCGAGATGCGGTCGCCCTCGGGCAGGCGCATCACCATGCCGAGCGCGCGGCCGCGCGGGATGATCGTCGCCTTGTGGACGGGGTCGCTGTCCTGGTTGTGGATGGCGACGATCGCGTGGCCCGCCTCGTGATAGGCGGTCAGCTTCTTCTCCTCGTCGGTCATGACCATGGAGCGGCGCTCCGCGCCCATCATGACCTTGTCCTTGGCGGACTCGAACTCGGCCATGCCCACCACCCGCTTGCCGAGGCGCGCGGCCAGCAGCGCCGCCTCGTTCACGAGGTTCGCGAGGTCGGCTCCCGAGAAGCCGGGGGTCCCGCGGGCGATGGTCTTCGCCTCCACGTCCGGGGAGAGCGGAACCTTCCGCATGTGGACCTTGAGGATCTTCTCGCGGCCCATGACGTCGGGGTTCGGCACCACGACCTGACGATCGAAGCGGCCGGGGCGCAGAAGTGCCGGGTCGAGCACGTCGGGCCGGTTGGTCGCGGCGATGAGGATGACGCCCTCGTTCGCCTCGAACCCGTCCATCTCGACGAGGAGCTGGTTCAGCGTCTGCTCCCGCTCGTCGTTGCCGCCGCCGAGACCCGCGCCGCGGTGACGTCCCACCGCGTCGATCTCGTCGATGAAGATGATGCAGGGCGCGTGCTTCTTGCCCTGTTCGAACATGTCGCGCACCCGGCTGGCGCCGACGCCCACGAACATCTCGACGAAATCGGAGCCCGAGATGGTGAAGAAGGGCACGTTCGCCTCGCCGGCCACCGCGCGGGCGGTCAGCGTCTTGCCGGTGCCCGGCGGGCCGACCAGCAGCACGCCCTTGGGGATCTTGCCGCCCAGGCGCTGGAACTTCTGCGGGTCCTTCAGGAACTCCACGACCTCCTGAAGTTCCTGCTTGGCCTCGTCGATGCCGGCGACGTCGTCGAACGTCACCCGCCCGACCTTCTCGGTCAGCAGGCGTGCCCGGCTCTTGCCGAAGCCCATGGCCTTGCCGCCGCCCGACTGCATCTGGCGCATGAAGAAGATCCAGACGCCGATGAGGAGCAGCATCGGGAACCACGACAGCAGCACCGAGAACAGCGAGGGGACGTTGCTGTCGTCCGGCATCGCCGTGATCCGCACGTTCCGCGCGGCAAGCCGGTCGACCACGTTCGCGTCCGGCGGCAGATAGACCGCGAAGGTCCGCTGGTCGGTGTAGTGACCGGAAATCTGGTTGCCCTTGATCGTCACGTCCGCGACGCGGCCGGCGTCCACCTCGTTCAGGAATTCGGAGAAGGCGATCGACGACTGCGGACCGCGGGTCGACGAACTCTGGAACAGGTTGAAAAGGGCCACCAGCAGCAGCCCGATGATGATCCAGAGCGCCAGGTTCTTGCCGAAGTTGCTCACAGCCTGTGCCTTTCGTTCGCGGCGCCGGGCACCGCTCCCCGCCCCCCCGGCCACGAATGATGGCCTCCCGGGCGTTGCATCACGATGAGATAATGTCGCGGCCGGATCAAACAACGTCTTCGGCCGTCCGGAAGGGTGCGGCGGAGAGCGCCACCCGCGGCGCGAACGTCACCACGGTCCCGCGCAGCCCCGCCGCCTCGGCCGCCGGCGACCACCATCCCAGATGCGGCACCGCCGCCGGCGTGCCGTCGATGCGGAGCGCCGGAAGGGCCGCGCGCACCGGACCCGGCAGGGCGCGGGCCTCCGGCCGGTCCCGG
>JBIJED010000146.1:0-6878 GCA_044343785.1 Azospirillales bacterium
CGGTCGACGACATTCGCGGACTTCAGTTCGTCGCAGATGGCGAGCGCGCGGATGTCGTCGACCGGTCCGGCGATCAGGCGCACGACCGTCCGTTCGCCCACGCGCGCCGATTGGTAGGTGGGCGAGAGGTCGGCGAGCGCGTCGGGGAAGCGCCGGCTGAGCCGTTGCCATTCCGACCGCGCCGCGTCCTCGCTGATGAGTGATCCCAGCTGGAGCCGGCTGCGCCGCGCCCCCAGCGCCGAGAACGCCGGCGGCGACGGCGGGGTGACCGCGGCCGTCTGCTGCGATGGTGGCGCCGGCGGTGGGGGCCCGCCGCCGTCGACCGTCACGCCCGGACGCGGCAGCGCCGGAAGCTGGGGCGATCCCTCCGGCAGGGGACCGGGGGCGGGCCGCTGCGCGGACGGGTTCGCGGCCGGGGAAGGCTGCGGCGGCTCGGCCGTGGGCATCGTCGGCGCTGTCACCGGGAGCGGCGGTGCGACGGGTGCAGGCGGCGGAGGGCGCGACAGCGGCGCCTCGGGCGGGGGCAGGAGGCGCTCGACGGTCCGCTGGGGCGCCTGGTCGGGGTGCAGCCGGTCGAACACCATCCGGTCCTGGTGGGGAACCGTGAAGCCGCCCGGGTCCTGGGGCCGGAACTTGTAGGGCTGCGCATCGGCGGTGATCAGCGGGACCGTCCCGTCCCCGCGCAGACCGTCCGACCCGCGGAGCAGCATCCACGCGCCGGCACCGCCACCGACCGCCAGCACGAGCACGGCCGCGAGCACGGCACGACCGCGGCGTCGCGGGGGCGGCGCCGGGCCGAGCGGGTCCTCGTCGGGCGACGGATAGACGGTCAACCGCGAAGCTCCTCCACCGGAACGACGCCCATCACCTTCAGCCCCGACGCGACGACCGTCTTGGTCGCCGCGACCATCGCGAGCCGCGCCCGCGTCACGTCCGGATCGGCATCGATGAGGAATCGAAGCGTCGCATCGTCCTTGCCGCGGTTCCAGAGGGCGTGGAAGGCGGCGGCGAGGTCGTGCAGGTAGAAGGCCACGCGATGGGGCTCGTGCGCCTCGGCGGCGGCCTCCACCAGCCGGGGCCAGCCGGCCAGGACGCGGACGAGGTCGAGTTCCTCCGTCTGGTCGAGCCGGTCGAGATCGGCCGCCGACAGGTCGCCCGGCGCCGTCGGCAGGCCCGAATCGGCCGCGTGGCGCAGCACCGACGCGCAGCGGGCGTGCGCGTACTGCACGTAGAAGACCGGGTTCTCCTTCGACTGCTCGGTCACCTTGGCGAGATCGAACTCCAGCGTCTGGTCGTTGCGCCGCGTCAGCATGATGAAGCGCAGCACGTCCCGCCCGACCGCCTCGAGCACATCGGCCAGCGTGACGAAGGTGCCCGCGCGCTTGGACATCTTCACGGGCTGCCCGTCCTTCATCAGGTGGACGAGCTGGCACAGCTTGACGTCGAGCGCCCCCTCCCCGCCCGTGATCGCGGTCGTCGCCGCCTGCATGCGCTTGACGTAGCCCCCGTGGTCCGCGCCCCACACGTCGATCAGCGTGGGACAGCCGCGGCGGACCTTGTCGAGGTGATAGGCGATATCGTTGGCGAAGTAGGTGTAGGATCCGTCGGACTTCTTGAGCGGCCGGTCGACGTCGTCGCCGAAGGACGTGGCGCGGAAGAGGGTCTGCGGCCGCGGCTCCCAGTCGTCGGGCGTCTTGCCCTTCGGCGGCTCCAGCACGCCGGTATAGACGAGGTCGCGGGCCTCCAGCACGGACAGCGCGCGGGTGACGGCACCGCTGTCGACCAGCGCGCGCTCGGAGGTGAAGACGTCGTGGACCACGCCGAGCCGCATCAGGTCCTCGCGGATCCAGCCCATGATGATCTCGACCGCCGCTGCCCGCATCGCCGGCAGCCACGCCGCCTCGGGAACCGAAAGCCAGCGGTCGCCGTCGCGGGCGGCGATGGCCTGGCCCACGTCCTTCAGGTACTCGCCCGGATACATGCCCGGCGGGATATCGCCGATCGTCTCCCCCAGCGCCTCGCGGTAGCGCAGGTGCGTGGAGCGGGCGAGCACCTCGACCTGGGCGCCCGCGTCGTTGATGTAGTACTCGCGCGTGACCCGGTAGCCGGCCTTCTCCAGGAGGGCCGCCAGCGCGTCGCCCACGACCGCCCCGCGGGCGTGGGCCGTGTGCAGCGGCCCGGTCGGGTTCGCCGACACGTACTCCACGTTGACCGCCCGGCCGCCGCCGACGTCGCTGTCGCCGTAGCCGGGGCCGGCCGCCAGCACGTCGCGCAGCGTCGCCCGCCAGCGCGACGGCCGCAGGCGCCAGTTCAGGAACCCGGGGCCCGCGACCGACACCTCGGTCACGTCGGGGTGCGCCGACAGATGGCGCGCGAGGCCGTCGGCGATGGCGCGGGGCGGCCTGCCGGCGGCCTTCGCCAGCACCATCGCGGCGTTGGTCGACATGTCGCCGTGCGCGGGATCGCGCGGCGGCTCGACCGAGACCTTCGACCGGTCGACGCCCGCCGGCATGTCGCCGGCGGCCGTCATCGCGTCGAGCGCACGGTCCACGTCGACCCGGAACGACTTGTAGATGTCCATCATGCTCTCAGATCCGGCGAATTCATCACGAACAACCGGCCGTGCTCCGCGAGCGCGAACCGGTCGGTCATCCCGGCGATGTAGTCAGCCACGACCCGCGCGCGACCCGCCTCGCCGGACTGCACGGCGACCCGGGCCTGCCAGTCGGGCGGCAGGCACTCCGGCTCCGCCGTGAAGAGACCGAAGAGATCGTTCACGACCCGCCGTGCCTTGCTCGTCATCCGGTTGACCTTGTAGTGCCGGTACATGCGCTGGCGCAGGAACGTGCGCAAGCGCCGGTCGTGGTCGCGCATCGTCTCGCTGAAGGCGACGACCGCGCGCCCGGCGGCGCGGACGTCGTCCGCGGTCTCGATCCCGTCGGCGGCGATGCGCGCCCGCGTCTCGGTCAGCAGGTCGGTGACCATCGCGTCGATCATCCGCCGCACGATCTCGTGAACGAGGCGCGAGAGCTCCAGCCCCGGATGGGCATCGAGCACGTCGCGCGCCACCGGTCCGACCAGCGGCAGTTCGGTCAGGTCGTCCAGCGAGAACAGGCCGGCGCGCAGCCCGTCGTCGATGTCGTGGTTGTTGTAGGCGATGTCGTCGGAGAGCGCCGCCACCTGCGCCTCGGCCGAAGGCTGTGCCGCGAGGTCGAGCGGCCATTCGGCGTCGACCGCGGCGATCGTCTCCGGCAGCGCGCGACCCGGGCGCACGGGCACCAGCGGGCCGTTGTGCTTCACGAGCCCCTCGACCGCCTCCCACGTCAGGTTCAGCCCGTCGAAGCCGGCGTAGCGCCGTTCCAGTCGGGTGACGATCCGCAGGCTCTGGTCGTTGTGGTCGAACCCGCCGTAGGCCGCGAGGCACTCGCCCAGCGCGTCCTCGCCCGCGTGGCCGAACGGCGTGTGGCCGAGGTCGTGGGCCAGCGCCACCGCCTCCGCCAGATCCTCCTCGAGGCCGAGGAAGCGGCTGATCGAGCGCGCGATCTGCGCGACCTCGAGCGAGTGCGTCAGGCGCGTCCGGAAATAGTCGCCCTCGTGATAGACGAAGACCTGCGTCTTGTACTGGAGGCGGCGGAACGCGCCGGCGTGGATGACGCGGTCGCGGTCCCGCTGGAAGGGCGAGCGGGTCGGGCTTTCCGGCTCGCGGATCCGCCGCCCGCGCGAGGCGTCCGGGCGCGTGGCGAACGGCGCCCACACCCGCCCGTCCGGCGACGGGGGCGTCATCGACAGCGTGCGGACCGGTTTCGCTTCCGTCATGCGCCGCACCCTATTACAGCCGCCCGCGGCATTGCTACGGTCCTCGGCCCCCGCCACCCTTTGACGGCCGGAGCAAGCGTGCTTACCTCATACGTCGCGTTCGGCGTTTTCCCGGATGCCGCCAGGAGGTCGCCATGCCCGACACGGTCACGCTGGAACCGCCCGCCGCCGGCGAACGCGCGGTCGCCCTCTCCGCGAGCGCCGCCCGCCGCGTCGCGGTCCTGCGCGAGAAGGAGGGGAACCCCGCGCTGCGGCTCCGGCTCACCGTGTCCGGCGGCGGCTGTTCCGGCTTCCAGTACGGATTCGCCTTCGACGCCGCCGTCAACGACGACGACCACGTCTTCACGCGCGACGGGGTCGACCTCCTGGTCGACGACGTCTCGCTGGACCTCATCGCGGGCGCCGAGGTCGATTTCGTGGAGGACCTGATGGGCGCCTCGTTCCAGATCCGCAATCCGAACGCCACGTCGTCCTGCGGCTGCGGCAATTCCTTCTCGCTCTGACGGCGCCCGCGTGAAGATCGCGACGTTCAACGTCAATTCGCTGCGGGCCCGGATCGACAACGTCGTCGCGTGGATCGACCGGGCGGAGCCCGACGTGCTCCTCCTGCAGGAACTGAAGTGCGAGACGGCGGCCTTCCCGAGCGAGCCGTTCGAGGCGCGCGGCTACGCCTCGGCCGTGGTCGGCCAGAAGAGCTGGAACGGCGTCGCCATCCTGTCGCGGCGCGGGATCGACGGACCCCTGATCGAGCGGCTGCCCGGCGAGCCGGAGGACGAACAGGCGCGCTACGTGGAGGCGACGGTCGCCGGCGTCCGCGTCGCCGCGATCTATCTGCCGAACGGGAATCCCGTCGGCACCGGGAAATATCCCTACAAGCTGCGCTGGATGGCGCGGCTCGCGGCGCATGCCCGTGACCTGCTCGCCCGTGGCGGGCCGGTGGCGCTCGGCGGCGACTGGAACGTGATCCCTGCCGCCGACGATGCGGCCGATCCCGCCGCCTGGACCGAGGACGCCCTCTTCCGCCTTGAGACCCGGCGCGCGTTCCGCGAGATCCTGCACCTCGGCTGGACCGATGCGTTGCGCGCGGTCGACCCCCGCCCGCACCAGTTCACCTTCTGGGATTATCAGGCGCGGGCCTGGGAGCGCGACGACGGCATCCGGATCGACCACGTGCTCCTGTCGCCGGCCGCCGCGGACCGGCTCGAGGGGGCGTGGGTCGACCGCTGGCCGCGCGGCCAGGAAAAGGCGTCCGACCACACGCCGCTGGTCGTCGAACTGGCCGACGACTGACCGCCGTCACGTGACCGCCGTCACGTGACCGCCGTCAGGCCTCGGGCGGCACCGCGGACCGCGTCGACGAGCGGAGCAGATAGCTCGACCGGTAGGGCGGGTAGAACATCCGCAGCATGACCCGGTCGCCGTCGGCGGTGCACCAGGTGTCGAGGAAGAGATCGCCGTTGGGCTCCTCGTAGCGGATGTGTTCCGCGAGGAACCGGCCCGCGGGCACCTCGATCGTCTCGGTCCCGAGCCATTGGGCCCTGAGCGGCCAGCGGACGAGATAGGGGCCCGACGCCCCGTTGTGCAGCGGCGAACAACTCAGCACCGGCTCGAGCGGCTGGGGGCCGATCCCGTCCGAGCGCTCGATCCCCGCCCCGTGCCACACGTCGCCGGAGACCGCGTGGCTGATGAAGGACACCGCGCGTCGGGGCAGCGGCAGGCGCTGCGACAGGCGACCCTCGGCCGCGGTGAACGCCTCGCACTCCGCGTGATCCGCGTCGAAGCGGAAGAACGCCGTGCCGACGGTCCGGTCCTTGACGCTCACCCGCACCAGCGCGTCGATGGGCCGGAACTCCCGGTCGACGGTCTGGACGACGTCCCGCAGGACCTCGCTGTCGAAGATCTCGGACCGGGCGCGCAGCGTGCGGCGCCCGTCCGCATGGACCGACAGGGTGCACGTCTCCTGCCCCCGCCGCCGTCCGTCCTCGCCCAGGTAATCGATCGCGTAGTCGACGATCCGGTGCTTCACCCCCACCCCCTCCCTTGGACATACCATCCCTGGCCGGTGGTACCGCCACGCGGCAAGGTCGGGGCCCGGGGTGTTCGAGGAGACCCGCCACCCGTCCCGGTCCGGATCTTTCACCCGATGGCTGCCCTTTTGTCCAGCCTGCGTGGCCGCGAGGGCGAACTCCGTCTCGTCCCGAGGTTCCCCGGCGCGCGCTGCCCGACGGGGGCGGTACCACCGACCCCGTCGTTCCCTCGGCCGGCGCGCGCCGCCGGGCGTCTCGCGGCGGCGTTCCGCGTGCGCTAGGCTCCGGCCGGGACCGGTGCACGGGGAGCGGGCGGATGGACGGGCCGCGGGTCACGATCTGGAACGAATACCGGCACGAGCGCGACCCCGGGCCGGCCGCCGACGTCTATCCCGGGGGAATCCACCGGCACCTCGCCGACGCGCTGGCCGAGGCGGGCATCCCGGCGCGCACCGTCGTCCTCGACGATCCCGACCAGGGCCTCGGCGCGGACGTCCTCGCCCGGACCGATGTGCTCGTCTGGTGGGGCCACCGCCACCACGCCGCGGTGTCGGACGAGGCCGTCGCCCGTGTGACGGCCCGGGTCCTCGACGGCATGGGGCTCGTCGCCCTCCATTCCTCACATTTCTCCAAACCCTTCCTGGCGCTGATGGGAACCAGCGGGCGCCTGTCGTGGCGGGTCGCGGGCGAGCGGGAGCGGATCTGGTGCGTCGATCCGGGGCATCCGGTCGCCGCGGGGGTGGAGACGCCCTTCGTCATCGAGGCGGAGGAGATGTACGGCGAGCCGTTCGACGTGCCGCCGCCCGACGACCTCGTCTTCGTCAGCTGGTTCCAGGGCGGCGAGGTGTTCCGGTCCGGCTGCGGCTGGCGGCGGGGGCGCGGGCGGGTGTTCTACTTCCGCCCCGGGCACGAGACCTTTCGTGCCGACCATCCCCCCCAGGTGCGGCGTGTGATCGCGAACGCGGTGCGCTGGGCGATGCCCACGGCCCCGGGACCGTGGCCGTGGGGTCGCCGGCCGGACCCCGCGGAACCGCT
>JBIJED010000147.1:0-6858 GCA_044343785.1 Azospirillales bacterium
CGGCCGGTCGCCAGCGCCTCGGCCGCCGCGCGGGTCGCGGCCGCCGCGCAGGTGCCGGTGGTCCAGCCGCGCCGGAGCGGGCCGGCGGGGCGGCCGTCGTCGGTCATGGCGCCCGTTGTACGACGCCCCCGGCCCTCCGTCACCGGGGCAGGCGACCATGACCGGTCCCCCGCACCCCGAATTCCGCCCGGGCGAGGTCTGGCTCGTGGGCGCGGGCCCCGGCGATCCGGGCCTTCTGACGCTGCGGGCGGTCCATGCGCTCTCGACCGCGGACGTGATCGTCCACGACGCGCTGATCGACGCCCCGGTGCTGGCCATGGCGCGGCCGGGCGCGGTGCTGGAGCCGATGGGCAAGCGCGGCGGGCGCCCCTCGCCCCGGCAGGCGGAGATCACCGCGCGCCTTCTCGAACTCGCGCGGCAGGGTCTGCGCGTCCTGCGGCTGAAGGGGGGCGACCCCTATGTCTTCGGCCGCGGCGGCGAGGAGGCGGTGGCGCTCCTGGCCGCGGGCGTGCCCGTGCGGGTCGTGCCGGGCGTCACGGCCGGGCTCGGCGGGCTCGCGGCGGCGGGCATCCCGGCGACGATGCGCGAGACGAACCAGGCCGTGATCCTCGCGACCGGCCACCTGGCCGACCACGACCCCGACAGCCCGGAGGGCCGGGCCCACTGGGCGGCGCTGGCGCGGACCGGGCAGCCGATCGTGATCTACATGGGCATGGCGAACCTGCCGGGGATCGTCGCCGCGCTGATCGACGGCGGCCTGCCGCCCGCGACGCCCGCGGCCGTGGTGGGGGCCGCGACGTTGCCCGGGCAGACGGTGCTGGAGACCGACCTCGGGCGGATCGTGGCGGCGGCGGAGGCGGCGGCGATCGCGGCGCCGGCCATCGTCGCGGTGGGGGCGATCGTGGGCTTGCGGGCGGTGCTGGGGCGGGCGGGATGATCGCGGTGGGCGATGCGCGGCGGCCCCCCCTCGCCCCCGGCCTTCTCGTCGCCGCCCCGCGGTCGGGCAGCGGGAAGACGACCGTCACCCTCGGCCTCCTCAGGGCGCTCGCCCGCCGAGGCCTCCGCGTCCGCGGCGCGAAGTGCGGGCCGGACTACATCGATCCCGCCTTCCACGCCGCCGCGACCGGACGCCCCAGCCTGAACCTCGACGGCTGGGCGATGGCGCCCCCTCTCCTCGGCGCGCTGGCGGCGGAGACGGCGGCCGACGCCGACCTCGTGGTGGCGGAGGGGCTGATGGGCCTCTTCGACGGGGTCGCCGACGCGGAGCCCGGCCGCTCGGGCGCCTCGGCCGAAACGGCGGCGGCGCTCGGCTGGCCCGTCCTCCTCGTCCTCGACGTCTCGGGCCAGTCGCAGTCGGCCGGTGCCGTCGCCCGCGGCTTCGCCACCCACGATCCGCGGCTGCGGATCGGCGGCGTGGTGCTGAACCGGGTGGGGAGCGACCGGCACGCGCGCCTCGCCAAGGGCGCGGTCGAGGCCGCGGGCCTTCCGGTCGTGGGCGTCTGGCCGCGGGAGGCGACGGCCCCCCTGCCCGAACGCCACCTCGGCCTCGTTCAGGCGGAGGAGACCGCGGCGCTCGACGATCTCCTCGACCGGCTGGCGGACGCGGCATCCCGGCACCTCGACCTCGACGCGGTCGTGGCGCTCGCCGCGCCGACGCGGGCCGCGCCCGGTGTCGCGCCCGGCATCTCCATCGCCCTGCCGCCGCCGGCGGGGCGGGTGGCACTCGCCCGCGACGCCGCCTTCTCCTTCGTCTATCCCCACGTGCTCGACGGCTGGCGGCGGGCGGGGGCGGAAATCGCGACCTTCTCCCCGCTCGCCGACGAGCCGCCGCCCGCCGACTGCGGCGCCTGCTGGCTGCCCGGCGGCTATCCCGAACTCCACGCCGGGCGCATCGCGGCGAACCGCCGGTTCCTCGATGGGCTGCGCGCCTTCGCGACGACGCGGCCGGTGCACGGGGAGTGCGGCGGGCACATGGTGCTGGGCCGGACGCTGGAGGACGCGGACGGGACGGTCCACGCCATGGCCGGCCTCTTGGGTCATGCCACCAGCCACGCGAAGCGGCGGCTTCACCTGGGATATCGCCGCGCGACGCTGGAGGCCGACGGGCCGCTGGGGTCGGCGGGGACGGTGCTGCGCGGGCACGAGTTCCACTATGCCGCCGTCGTCGACCCCGGCGACGACCGGCCTTTCGCCGCCGTGACCGACGCCGGCGGGGCCGCGATCGGCGACCGGGGCGGGCGGCGCGGCCTCGTCTCGGGAAGCTTCTTCCACGCGATCGCCACCGAGATCACACAGCGCCGTTGACGACCCGTGCCGTGTTTTGATCGAATGGTCAAAAGCCCTTCCGCATCCGCGAAACGACGGGAGGGCGACGGACAGTTCGGCGAAGCAGGTCCGCCCCCCTCGGGGCGGGAAGGAGACGACGATGACCGACGCGCCCGACGTGCGTCCGGGGCGCCTCGCGCCCGGCGCCTACGATGAAGCCTTCTCCGACCTGCACGACCCGTTCGACGGGCACGAGGCGCGGGTCGCGGCGGAACGCTGTCTCTTCTGCCACGACGCGCCCTGCGTCACGGCCTGTCCCACCTCGATCGACATCCCGCTGTTCATCCGGCAGATCGCGACCGGGAACCCGCTGGGCGCGGCCAGGACCATCCTCGACAGCAACATCGTCGGCGGCATGTCCGCCCGGGTGTGCCCGACCGAGACGCTGTGCGAGGAGGCCTGCGTGCGCATGCACGAGGGCAAGCCGGTGGAGATCGGCCGCCTCCAGCGCTACGCGACCGACGCGCTGATGGCGAGCGGCCGGCAGCCCTACAGGGCGGGCGCGCCGACGGGCAAGCGGGTGGCCGTGGTGGGTGCCGGGCCCGCGGGCCTCGCCTGCGCGCACAAGCTGGCGACGCTGGGCCACGCGGTCACGCTGTTCGACGCGAAGGAGAAGGGCGGGGGCCTGAACGAATACGGGATCGCCGCCTACAAGACGGTCGACGGTTTCGCGCAAGCCGAGGTCGACTTCATCCTCGGCGTCGGCAACATCGACCTGAAGACCGGCGTGCGCCTCGGCCGCGACGTGACGCTGGCGGCACTCCGGGCCGATTTCGACGCGGTCTTCCTCGGCCTCGGGCTGGACGCGACGAACGCGCTGGGGGTGGACGGGGAGGCGGTGTCGGGCGTGGAGGACGCGGTCGGCTTCATCGCCCGGCTGCGGCAGGCGACGGATCTCTCGACGCTGGCGGTCGGCCGGCGCGTCATGGTGATCGGCGGCGGCATGACCGCGGTCGACGCCGCGGTGCAGGCGAAGAAGCTGGGCGCCGAGGAGGTGACGATCTGCTACCGCCGCGGGGCGGAGCAGATGGGCGCCAGCCTCTACGAGCGCGAACTGGCCCAGACCAGCGGCGTGCTGATCCGCCACCGGGTGCGCCCCCACCGACTGATCGTCGAAGGCGGCGCGGTGCGGGCGGTGGAGCTGATGCGCACGGCGGACGCGGGCGGGACGCTCGTCGACACCGGCGAGACGGTCACGATCCCCTGCGACCAGCTGTTCAAGGCGATCGGGCAGGTGTTCGTGCCGACCGACCTGGACGGGGCGGGGGGCCTGCTGGAACTGTCGGGCGGGCGCATCGCCGTCGACGAGGACCGGAAGACCAGCCTGCCCGACGTCTGGGCGGGCGGGGACTGTGCGGCCGGCGGGCGGGACCTGACGGTCGTCGCCGTCGAGGACGGAAAGCGTGCCGCCGTCGCCATCGACCGGGCGCTGCGCCCGGCCGTGGCCGCCGCGGCCGAGTGAGAAGGAGGGAGCCATGGCCGACCTGTCCGTCACCTTCGCCGGGATCAAGGCGCCGAACCCGTTCTGGCTCGCCTCGGCCCCGCCCACCGACAAGGCCTACAACGTCGAGCGCGCCTTCCGCGCCGGCTGGGGCGGGGTGGTCTGGAAGACCCTGGGCGAGGACCCGCCCATCGTGAACGTCTCCGGCCCGCGCTACGGCGCCATCCACGGGCCCGACCGCCGCATCATCGGCTTCAACAACATCGAGCTGATCACCGACCGGCCGCTGGATGTGAACCTCCGCGAGATCAAGGAGGTGAAGCGGCGCTGGCCCGACCGGGCGATGGTCGTCTCGCTGATGGTTCCCTGCACCGAGGACAGCTGGAAGAACATCCTTCGTCGGGTCGAGGAGACAGAGGCCGACGGGATCGAATTGAACTTCGGCTGCCCGCACGGCATGTCCGAGCGCGGCATGGGCTCGGCCGTGGGGCAGGTGCCCGAGTACGTCGAGATGGTCACCCGCTGGTGCAAACAGCACAGCCGCATGCCGGTGATCGTGAAGCTGACGCCCAACGTCTCGAACATCCTGCGCCCGGCGGAAGCCGCCAGGAAGGGCGGGGCGGACGCGGTGTCGCTCATCAACACCGTGAATTCCATCATGGGCGTCGACCTCGACGCCATGGCGCCCTCGCCCCACACCGGCGGCAAGGGCACCCACGGCGGCATGTGCGGCCCGGCGGTGAAGCCCATCGCCCTCAACATGGTGGCCGAGATCGCCCGTAGTGCGGAGACCCGGGGCATCCCCATCTCGGGCATCGGCGGCATCGAGACGTGGCGCGATGCGGCCGAGTACATGGCACTCGGCGCCGGCACGGTGCAGGTCTGCACCGCGGCCATGGTCTACGGCTTCCGCATCGTGAGTGAGATGATCGCGGGCCTCGAGCAGTTCATGGACGAGAAGGGCTACGCCCGGATCGAGGACTTCTCGGGCCGCGCGGTGCCGAACGTCACCGACTGGCAGTACCTGAACCTCGACCATGTGGTGAAGGCCCGCATCGACCAGGACAAGTGCATCCAGTGCGGCCGCTGCCACATCGCCTGCGAGGACACCTCGCACCAGGCGATCACGGCCATGAAGGACGGCGTGCGCCACTTCGAGGTGATCGACGAGGAGTGCGTGGGCTGCAACCTCTGCGTCACCGTCTGCCCGGTCGAGGACTGCATCACCATGGAGACGCTGGTCGACACGGTGGACAAGCGGACGGGCCGGATGGTCGACGGCAGCTACCGCAACTGGACCCAGCACCCCAACAATCCGATGGCGGCGGCGAAGCTCGAACCGGCGGAGTGAGGGGGGTGGGGGGGAAGGCCCTCACCCATCGACCGCGAACAGCGGTCGATCTCTCCCGCGCCGCGGGAGAGGGAGGGGCCCGCCGCCGGAGGCGGTGGGAGGGTGAGGGCCTCCTCACGCGTTCACCGCGGCAGCACGCCCTCCAGCAGCATGCGCGTCACGGCGGCCACGGTCTCCGCGTGGAACTCGGGATCGGAGAGGTCGCCGCCCGACACCGCCCGCACCTGCACGGCGAAATCGGCGTAGTGCTGCGTCGTCGCCCAGATCGCGAAGATCAGGTGGTGCGGGTCGACCGGGGCGAGGCGTCCCTCGGCGATCCAGCGGCGGATCACCCCGGCCTTGCGCGCGACGAGGTCGGCGAGGTCGCCCTCCAGCACCGTCATCAGGCGCGGCGCGCCCTGCAGGATCTCGGTCGCGAAGAGACGGGAGGCGAGCGGCTGGTCGCGGGACAGGGCGAGCTTGCGCGCCACGTACTCCGCCAGCGCCTCGCGCGGGTCGCGCGCCGCGTCCAGTTCGCGCAGCGGATCGAGCCACGCCTCCAGCGTGCGCCCGAGGACCGCGACGTAGAGCGCCTCCTTGGAGCGGAAGTAGTAGAGGAGGTTCGGCTTCGACAGACCGGCCGCGGAGGCCACGTCGGCGAGGCTGGTGCCGTGGAAGCCGCGTTCGGCGAAGGCACCGAGGGCCGCGTCGAGGATGCGGCTCTCGTTCGCCTCGCCGGCACGCGTCTTGCGGACAGGTCGGGGGTCGGTTGTGGGCGACTGGGTCAAGGCGTGCTGGTTCCATTCATGCAATCGGTTTCGATCTTGGACCGGACGGTCAAAACTTGTCCACGGTCCCGCTCATCTGCACACTCGTTGGGCAGTCCGGCGGCGGGGAGGGGTCCATGACCGTGAGCGCGGAGTCGCGGGAGGTGTCGTCCGCGGCGACGGCCCCGGTTCGCCCGGTGGTCGAGGCGCGCGGCCTGTCGCTCACCTTCACGACCGCCGACGGCCCGGTCTACGCCCTGTCGGACGTCGACCTGACGGTGGGGGAGGGGGAGTTCGTCTCCCTCATCGGGCCGTCCGGCTGCGGCAAGACCACGCTGCTGCGCGTGATCGCGGACCTGGAGCGGCCGACGGGCGGTACGATCACCGTCAACGGCGTCGCGCCCGAGGCGGCGCGGCTCCGGCGGGACTACGGCTACGTCTTCCAGGCGCCGGCGCTCTATCCCTGGCGGACGATCGAGGGCAACGTCACCCTGCCGCTGGAGATCATGGGCCTGAGCCGGGCCGAGCGGCGGGAGCGGGCGCGCGCACAGCTGGACCTCGTCAACCTGTCGGGCTTCGAGCGCAAGTTCCCCTGGCAGCTCTCGGGCGGGATGCAGCAGCGGGCGTCGATCGCCCGCGCCCTCTCGTTCGACCCCAAGCTGCTGCTGATGGACGAGCCGTTCGGCGCACTGGACGAGATCGTGCGCGACCATCTGAACGAACAGCTCCTCAAGCTCTGGGCCAAGACGAAGAAGACGGTCGTCTTCGTCACCCACTCGATCCCCGAGGCGGTGTTCCTGTCGACCCGCGTGGTCGTCATGTCGCCCCGGCCCGGGCGGATCATCGACGTGGTCGACTGCGACTTCGGCCCCGACCGGTCGCTGGAGTTCCGGGAGACGCCCGAATTCCTGAGGGTGGCCCACCGCGTGCGCGAGGGCCTCAGGGCGGGGCACAGCTATGACGACTGAGGCGCTCGGGGCGACCCCCTCTCCCCG
>JBIJED010000148.1:0-6855 GCA_044343785.1 Azospirillales bacterium
CCGCTCGTCCAGCGGCTGGAGGTTGAGCGTCCAGTCGAGCGCGCTGTCGCCGCCGCCGACGATCACGAGGCGCCTGCCGCGGAACGGCTCCATCTTCCGAACCGCGTAGAAGACCGAAGAGCCCTCGTAGGCGTCGATGCCGGCGATGGGGGGCTTCTTGGGCACGAAGCTGCCGCCGCCCGCCGCGATGACGACGACCCTGGCGATCACGCTCTCGCCCGCGTCGGTGTCGAGGCGCCAGCGGCCGTCGTCGAGCTTCTGCAGTCCTTCGACCTGTTGCGAGAAGGAGAAGGTCGGGTTGAACGGCCGGATCTGCTCGAGGAGCCGGTCGGTCAGCTCCTGTCCCGTGCAGATGGGAACGGCCGGGATGTCGTAGATCGGCTTCTCGGGATAGAGCTCCGCGCACTGCCCGCCGGGCCGATCGAGGATGTCGATCAGATGGCACTTCATGTCGAGAAGGCCGAGCTCGAACACGGCGAACAGCCCGACGGGGCCGGCGCCGATGATCGCGACGTCGGTCTCGATCGGTCCGTCCGGCGGGGCGTCCGGGGTGTGGGAGGCGTCCGGCATCACTGTCTCCGGCGGGGGTGCCCGCGCACCCCGGCCCATCGTCCTGTCGATGCCTTCTCAATTACAGCGCCGGGCGCGCGCGAACAATGGGACAGGATCGCCGCACGGGCGCAGGGCGGCGTTGCGGAGCGGAACGGGCGGCCCGGACGTCCGGGCCGCCCGGCGCCTCATGCCTGCGACGCGTCGTGCATCACCCCGTCGAAGGCGTGCTCGGCGACGTCCACGCTATAGACGCCGTTGCGGGTCAGCGCCGACGACGCCAGCGTCTCCGTCACGCCGTTCACCATGATGGCGTCGACGTGGAGGTTCCGGTCCTTGTCCCCGCTGCCGCCCCAGGCGTCGTTCAGGAACTCGATCCCCAGCGTCTTCGTCGCGTCCGCGAGGTCGGTCCGGAAGGTGAAGGCCTGCCAGCCCTGGCCGAGGTCGGTGGTGACCGTCTGCACCGCGCCCACCGGCTTGCCGTCGGCGAGGAGGCGGAACTGCGCGTCGCCGTTCCAGCTCTGGGTCGCCGCCTTGACGACGATGGTGTCGATCGACGATGCCGGGGCCGGCGGCGCCGGTGCCGCCGGCGGGACGGGGGCCGCGGTCGCCGCCGCCGGGAGCTTCGCGAGCGCGGCCGGCACGGCGAAGTCGTAGGTGCCGTTCCGCCCGATCGTCGTGTCGACGTCGGTGACGATCTTGCCGTTCACCAGCAGCTTGTCGAGGTAGAGGTTCCGGTCGCCCTGGCCGGCGACGTAGAGGTCGTCGAGGAACTTGACCGACACCTTGCCGCCGCCGTCGGCCACGTCGGCCGCGAACTTGAAGCTCTGCCAGCCGGTGCCCTTCTGGACCGTCACCGTCTGGACCGCGCCCACGTCCTTGCCGTCGACCTGAAGCTGGAACTTCGGGTCGCCCTTGAAGCTCTGGGCCGAGAGCAGGAGTTCGATCGCGTCCGCCTTGGACGGCGACGGCGCGGGTGCGGGCGGGGGGACGGGGACGGGCGCGGGATCGACGGGCCCGGTCGTCGGGTCGATCACGACGGTGCCGACCGGCGGCAGCGGCGGCTTCACGCCCACGGCGTTGCCCGACTGGGCGATGTTGCCCGAAGGCTCGTTGTAGGTCTCGACGAACTTGGGGAAGTCGTTCCAGGCGTTGCCCGACAGCGCCACGTTCTTCGCGCCGTTCATCACGAACACGGCCGAGACCTTGCCCCCGTCGAACCCGTTGTCGGCGATCTTCACCCCGTCGACGCGCGAGCCGTTGACCACGACGGCCGTCTTGCGGCTGTCGTCGACGACGTTGCCGGTGACGGTGATGCCGCGGACGTCCGCGCCGCCGGCGTTGTAGATCGTGATGGCGCCGTGGCCCGTGCTCGTCCCGCCGGTGTCGACGAGGTGGTTGCCCTTCACCAGCACGTTCGAGACGCCGAGGGTCTGGTAGCTGGTCTCCTGCGCGATGTAGACGCCGGCGTGGTCGGCCGTGCTCTTCACGAAGTTGCCCAGCAGCTGCACGTTCTGGCCGCCGACGACCGAGAGGCCGCGCGCCCAGTCGTTGCCCTGAACCGAGTTGCCGGAGACGACGATGTCGGACACGGGACCGCCGTGCTTCTGGTAGCTGACGACCGAGATCCCGTCGTCGCCCGAGCGGATCACGGTGTTGCCCGTGATCGTCAGGTGGTTCGACTTGGCGACCATGTGGATCGAGTCAGCACCCGTGTCCATCACGGTCGACCCCTTGACC
Organism: Azospirillales bacterium; assembly: GCA_044343785.1. Lineage (GTDB taxonomy): Bacteria > Pseudomonadota > Alphaproteobacteria > Azospirillales > Azospirillaceae > CANGXM01. Next base: position 2,290 of record JBIJED010000148.1, read on the forward strand.
GTGCCGTAGGACGCGCCGTGCATGATGATGCCCGCGCCGCAGGGGGCCTTCACCGTCACGTTCTGCACCAGGAAGTTCTTGGTGCCGGACATGACGAGGCCCGACGCGTCGTAGGAGCTGATCCGGGTGCCGGAGACGCTGGACAGCGTCATGTCCGTCACCTTCACGCCGTCGCCGGTGACGAACAGCGCGGATTTCGACGCGTTGGTCGCGTGCAGCACCGACTTGGCGCCGGCGCCGTCGATGCTGACGCCGTTGGCACGCAGGACGCCCGCATGGGCGAAGACGCCCTCGGGAATGTAGACGGACTTGCCCGCCGCCTTCGCGGTGTCGAACGCCCGCTGGATGGCGGCGGTGTTGTCGGTCCGGCCGTCGCCCTTGGCGCCGAAGTCGGTGATCGAAACGAAGCTCGTGGCCATCTTGTCTCTGTCCATCTTTGTTTACGGTAACCCCAAAGAGTCACCTGATGGACGAGGATTACGGGTCAAATCATTGACGAAAGATTACCAGAACTATCCTCTCGGGTGAAGTACAGGAGATATGGATCGAACCTCTTTCTACTTGTGACATACTTAGGTCTGACCTGTGTATTCGAGTATCGACTGTCCCGGCTTCCTGCCGATCGCGATGAATCTCTCAGTCGCGAAAAGGTCGCTTATGGAAACCGCACCCTCGACGGCCCCGGCCGCCCGCCGCTCCCGGCGGCGGCCCGCGGGCGGCCGAATCGGTGTCAGCGCGCCTCCGGTTCCGGGTTCGGCTGGCGGACCCAGTCGCCGCCCTGCAGCACCGAGACGGCGATCGTGACGACGTCGTGCGCCCCCACCTCCCAGAGCCGCGCATGGGGAATGCCGTCGCGCTTGTCGATCCGCTCGAGGCGGAACAGGCGCCGCGGCGCGTGGCGGCGGGCGAAATGGTCTCCGACCTGGATCGGGCGGGAGCGCATGTGTTGACCTCGGGGCATCGGATGTCGCCGGCAACCATGAGAGGCCGCTGGTCCGGTCCATATGGCGTGGATCGACCGCCCGGTCCACACGCGAGATGGGGAACGGCCGGGGCACGGGGCCGTCCGGTTCCCGGCGAGCCCGGTCAGGCCCCGGCGGACAAGGTGAAGTCCCCCGTCCGCACCCGTTCGGGAAGCCGATCCACGATCTCCAGCACCGCCGCCTCGCCGTGGGCGTCGATCATGTCGGTCAGCGCGAGGTAGATCACCGTCGTGGCCAGCACCTCGGCCGGGATGCCCTGTTTCAGGAGCCCGTCCCAGGTGTCGAGGAAGGCGGCGAGCGCCGCGCGCTTCCACACCGCCTCGCGCGGATCGCTGACCTCGTCCACCGGCGCGTTCCCCCGTTCGTCGTTTCCGCTGAGATGGGGCTGGCGGTCCGCGGGCGGAACCGGGGCGCCGTCATTTCGTGGGCACCGCCTCGGCGAGGGCGTCCGCGTCGGCGGACGCGAGCATCAGGGGTTCCGCCGCCGCCCGCTGGATCGCCGCAGCCGCCCTCGCCGTGGCGGACGTCGGGTCGGTCCGCCCGGTCCGCAGCGCGAACAGCAGGAGCGACCGCCCGGTCAACGCGAACGCGTGACCCGGCTCGAAGGTGGGCGGCATGAGACGGTCGGACTGGTTGGTGTCCACGATGCAGTCCCACGCCGTCCCGCCGATCACCTCCGGAAGGTGGAAGAGCACCACGTCGTGGTGGGCGTTGACGACCAGCAGGAGCGTGGCGTCGTGCCCGTGCTGGCGGATGCCGGTCGCCTGCGCGCGCCCGTCCAGAAGCATGCCGAGGCAGCGCGCGTGCGCCTCGCCCCACTGTTCGGGCGTCATCTCGGTTCCGGACGCGTCGAGCCACGTCACGTCCTTCACCGCCGGGTCCTCGCCGGTGGCGCCGGTCAGGAAGCGGGCCCGGCGGAGCACCGGGAAGCGCTGGCGCAGCGCGATGCAGTTGCGCACGAACGTCGTCAGCGCCTCGTCCTCGCGCCCGATGCCGCTCCAGTCGAGCCACGAGGTCTCGTTGTCCTGGCAGTAGGCGTTGTTGTTGCCCTGCTGGCTGCGGCCGAACTCGTCCCCGCCCAGCAGCATCGGCGTCCCCTGCGAGAAGAGGAGGGTGGCCAGCAGGTTGCGCATCTGGCGCGCCCGCAGGATCCGGACGTCGGGATCGTCCGTCGGCCCCTCGATGCCGTGGTTCCAGGACAGGTTGTGGCTGTGCCCGTCCCGGTTCCCCTCGCCGTTCGCCTCGTTGTGCCTGTCGTCGTAGGAGACGAGGTCGGCCAGCGTGAAGCCGTCGTGGGCGGTGATGAAGTTGACGCTGGCCCAGGGCTTGCGACCGCGGTGGTCGAACCGGTCGCCCGACGCCGCGAGGCGGGCGGCGAGTTCGGGCAGCATCGCGTCGTCGCCCTTCCAGAAGGCGCGCACCGTGTCGCGGTAGCGGTCGTTCCACTCGGCCCAGCCGGGCGGGAACCCGCCCACGTGATAGCCGCCGGGGCCGCAGTCCCACGGCTCGGCGATCAGCTTGACGCGCGAGAGGACGGGGTCCTGGCGGCAACTGTCGAGGAAGCCCCCGCCCTGGTCGAAGCCGTAGGGCTCGCGCCCCAGGATGGTGGCGAGGTCGAAGCGGAACCCGTCCACCCGCATCTCCTCCACCCAGTAGCGCAGGCTGTCCGTCACCATCTGAAGGATGCGCGGATGGCTGAGGTTGAGCGTGGTCCCGGTGCCCGTGTCGTTGATGTAGCGGCGCGGGTCGTCGGGCAGGAGCCGGTAGTAGCTGGCGTTGTCGATGCCCTTGAACGACAGCGTGGGGCCCATCTCGTTCCCCTCGGCCGTGTGGTTGTAGACCACGTCGAGGATCACCTCGAGCCCGGCGTCATGGAACTGGGCGATCATCTCCTTGAATTCGTTGACGAAGGGCGTGGCCATGTAGCGCGGGTGCGGGGCGAAGAAGCCGAGGGTGTTGTAGCCCCAGTAGTTCCTCAGGCCCTTGTCCACGAGATGGCGGTCGTCCACGAAGGCGTGGATGGGCAGGAGTTCGACCGAGGTGACGCCGAGCGCCTTCAGATGGTCGATCACCTCGCGCTGCATGAGGCCGGAGAACGTGCCGCGCAGGTTCGGGGGCACCGCGGGGTGCCGCATGGTGTGGCCGCGCACGTGGGTCTCGTAGAGGATGGTGCGGTCCCACGGCACCCGCGGCGCCCGCTCGTGGCCCCACGTGAAGGCGGGGTCGATCACCCGGCACTTCGGCATGAACGGCGCGCTGTCGCGTCGGTCGAACGACAGGTCGGCCCGGTGGGCGCCGACCCGATAGCCGAACAGCGCGTCGCCCCAGCGCAGGTCCCCGACCAGCTGCGTGGCGTAGGGGTCGAGCACGAGCTTGTTCGGGTTGAACCGGTGCCCGGCCTCGGGCGCGAAGGGGCCGTGGACGCGATAGGCGTAGGTGGTGCCCGGCCGGGCCTCGGGCAGGTATCCGTGCCAGACCTCGTCGGTGTACTCGGGCAGTTCGATGCGCTCCAGCTCGCGGCGCCCCTGCGGATCGAACAGGCACAGGTCCACCTTCGTGGCGTTGGCCGAGAAGATCGCGAAGTTCACCCCGAGCCCGTCCCACGTGGCCCCCAGCGGAAACGGCAGCCCCTCGCTGATGCGGGAGCGGCGCTTCGGCTTCGGGGCGGCGACGTCGGGTGGGGCGATGGTCATGGGCGGGCTCCTCTGGCGGCCCCCACCCAACACGCGGGCGGCGGGAACGATCATCGGGGTCGGCCGCCGGCAACCATTGCCACCAATAAGTGTAAATCACTGGAATAAAGCACGTTCCCGGGTGATGATCGTGCGTTCCGTCTTCGCTTCCGGCCATGCCCGTCCCTTCCGCCGATCCCGCCGACCGTCCCGTCCGCATGACCGTCCGCATCGCGCGGGCGGCCGGGTGGGACGCGGGCAACCGCTCGATGAAGGCCGCCGGGCGGACGGCCTGGGACGAGGAGGACTGGAACGTCGCCTGCGAGGTGTTCGAGACCATGATGCGGCGGATCGCGGAGATCGCCGCCGACGAGGGGTAGGGGCCCGATGGGTCCGGCCACCGCACCCGGCGGGTGGAAGAACACCCTCCACTACGGCGACAACCTCCACGTCCTGCGCGACGCGATCCACGCTTCGTCGGTCGACCTGATCTATCTCGACCCGCCGTTCAACTCGAACGCCGACTACAACGTCCTCTACCGCTCGCCCGCCGGCCACCGGTCGGAAGCGCAGGTGGAGGCGTTCAAGGACACGTGGAACTGGACCCTCGACGGGGCGGAGAAGGCCTACGACGAGGTGCTGCGCTCGCCCTACACCTCGGCGGCGGCCATGCTGCGCGCGATGCGGCAGGCGATCGGCGAGAACGACATGATGGCCTATCTGGCCATGATGGCGGTGCGCCTGATCGAACTGCACCGGGTGCTGAAGCCGACGGGCTCGCTGTACCTGCACTGCGACCCGACGGCGAGCCATTATCTCAAGGTGCTGTTGGACGCGATCTTTGGTGCCGAAAAGTATGTGAACGAAATAACTTGGCAGAGAACGTCAGCGAAGGGGCACGCATCTACTCG
>JBIJED010000150.1:0-6826 GCA_044343785.1 Azospirillales bacterium
GTACTTCCGCCTCTATCCGGAGGGCAAGATCCGGAACTACGACGGCATGCACGTGACGATCGAGCGACCGTTCGACGGGAACATGAACCGCAACTTCCCCGTCAACTGGTCGCCGCGGGAGTACGGCGCGGGCGAGTACCCGCTGTCGGAGCCCGAGGCGATGGCGATGGCGCGCTTCATCCTCGACCATCCGAACATCTGCGGGATCTGCGCCTACCACACCCACGGCGGCATCATCCTGCGCCCGAGCATGACCAAGCCGGACGCCGCGATGGGGGCGCGCGACCTCGCGCTCTACAAGGATCTGGGCGCCGTCGGAACCAAGCTGACCGGCTATCCGACGATCAGCACCTACGAGGACTTCACCCCGGACAAGACCAAGCCCCGGTACGGCAGCCTGAAGGACTGGACGTACGAGGAGATGGGCATCATCAGCTTCTCGACCGAGCTGTGGGACATGGAGACGGAAGCGGGCGTCCAGAAGGTCGCCTACTACAACCTCCGCCCCCGCACCGAGGAGATCCAGCAGAAGGTCTTCGAGTGGGTGCTCGAGAACGTGGGCGAGCACGGCTTCCGCGAGTGGACCAAGGTCGACCACCCGCAGCTGGGCCCGGTCGAGGTCGGCGGCATGGTCTACACCTGGACCTACCGCAACCCGCCCGGAAAGCTGCTGAAGGACATCTGCCACCGCAACACGCTGTTCAACCTGCGCCACGCCGCGGCGGCCCCCTGGGTGCGCCTCGACGAGACGACGGCCGAGCATCTGGGCGCCGACCTCTGGCGGGTGCGCTCGGTCGTTTCCAACCACGGCTATCTGCCGACGAATCTGTCCGACGTGGCGGTGCAGAACGGCGTGGCGAAGCCGGTGACCGTGTCGGTGGCGGCCGGCGCGGGGGCGGAGCTGGTGATGAACCCGGCCGCGGTCGACCTCGGCAACCTCGCCGGCCGCAACGAACGCAAGTACACTTGGAGCCCGTGGGGCCAGCAGTGGTCGCCGGTCACCAAGGGTGCGGAGTGGCTGGTCCGCGGCAAGGCCGGGTCGACCGTGACGGTGACGGCCGCGTCCGAGAAGGGCGGCACGCACGCGGTGACGGTCACGCTGGGGTGAGGGTCAGCCCCCACCCTCTCCCGCAAGCTCCCAGGCACTCAGCCGCTGGCCCGAAAGCTCCGGCTCCGCCCGCGTCGCCAACCGCAGGAAGGCGGGCGCGAGGCGGGCGGGTTCCACCCACTTCGCCTTGAGTTCGGGCGTGTAGTTCCGCTCGGACATGGGCGTTCGCATGGACATGCCGGGCGTCACCGTGTGGACCCGGATGCCCTTCGCCTCGCCCTCCATGGCGAGCGACTTCATCAGCCCCTCGAGCCCGTGCTTGGCCGCGCAATAGGCGCTCTCGTCCGCGAAGCCCTGGATGCCGGACCGGGAGCTGACGTAGACCACGCAGCCGCCGCCGTTGGCGGCCATGCCGCTCCACACCGCCTTGGTGAGGAGGAAGCCCGCCTGCAGCCCCACGTTGACCGTGCGGGTCCAGCCCTCGAAATCGAGCGTCTCGAAGGGCTGTGGGTCGAGGATGGCCGCATTGTGGATCAGCGTGTCCACCCACGGGTGGGTGATCGCGATCCGGGCCATCAGCGTCGAGGTCGCCATCGTGTTCGACAGATCGACGACGTGCGTCTCGACCCCGAGCGTCCGGAGCCCGTACGCGTCGCGGTCGACCGCGACCACCGTCGCCCCCGCCTCCTTGAAGGCGAGGGCGATGGCGTGGCCGAGACCGGCGGCCGCACCGGTGACGACGACCGTCTGTCCGGCGACGGGCTTCACACGGCCACCCAGCGACGCTCGATCGTGGACCGCTTCACCGCGTCCAGGACTAGCTGGTTGCGCCAGCCGTCGACGAAGGTGGCGCCCTCCCGCGGCTTGCGGTTCTCGCGGATGGCCGACGCGAGTTCGCGCATGAGGGCCACGACCGAGACGTTCCAGATGCCGGCGTTCACGCCCGGCAGCTTCGCGTTCGGGTCCTCCTGCGACTGCACCTCGAAGGTGCCGCCGGCCTTCGCGACCTTCAGGACCTCGTCGGCGTTGTTCAGAAGGATGGTGCCCTCCGACCCGAAGATCTGGGTCGTGTTGTCCATCCCGTGCCGCGCCACGCCCGACAGGAACACCTGGGCCAGCGCCCCCGACTTGAACTCCAGCGTGAAGTGCGTGGTGTCGTCGGCGGTCGCGCGCCACGGCGCACCCGTCGCCTTGTCCTTGCGGTCCGGCACCATCACGAGGGCCTGGCCCACGACCGCGCTCACCTCGCCCAGCCACCAGCGCAGCAGATCGACCTGATGCGAGCCGTTGGCGCCGAGCCGCCCGCCGCCCTGGTCCTCCAGCGACCACCAGTCGCCCGCCGGGCGCGACCCCGGGTCGCCCCAGGCGGCGGTGATGTTGGCGACGTTGACGTGCCGCACCTGCCCGATGGCGCCCGACGCGATCAGATCCCTCACCCGACGGCGGTTCGGGTTGAACCGAAGCTCGTGGTCGATCATGTGGACGCGGCCCAGCGCCTCCGCCCGGTCGAGCATGGCCTTGGCCTCGCCCGCGTCCATCGCGGTCGGCTTTTCGCACAGGACGTGCGCGCCGGCCTCCAGCGCCGTCAGCGCGATCGGCGCGTGGGTCACGGTCGGCGTGGCGATGCAGACGAGGTCGAGCTTGTGGCGGGCGATCATCGTCCGCCAGTCGTCGTAGGCGTGCGGCACGCCGAACTGGTCGGCACAGGCCTTGGCGCTGTCCATGCGCGCGCTGGCGAGTGCCACGACCTCCGCCCCCTCGACGTGGCGGAGCGCGGGGAGATAGGCGGCCTTGGCGAAGCTGGCGCCGACGATGCCGACCTTCATGGTGGTGACCTCCGGTGTTTCGGACGCGGGCGGTTCAGCCGACCGCCTTGAGGCGCGGATCCAGGAAGTCCCGGAGCCAGTCGCCGAGGATGTTGAAGGAGAGGACGGTGAGCATGATGGCGACGCCCGGGAAGAGGGCGAGCCACCAGCGGCCGGCCAGAAGCTGGTCGCGGCTCTCGGCCAGCATGCCGCCCCAGGTCGGCACCGTCGGCGGCACGCCGAGGCCGAGGAAGGACAGCGCGGCCTCCGACAGGATCACGCTCGCGACGTTGAAGGACGCGATGACGGTGAGCGGGGCGACGATGTTGGGAAGGATGGTGCCGAACATGATCGACGGCGTGGAGGCGCCGAGCGCGCGCGCCGCCTCCACATATTCCTTCTCGCGCTGCGAGATCACCTGGGATCGGGCGATGCGGGCGTAGGTCACCCATTGCCCGATGCCGAGCACGATGATCAGGTTGCCGAGCCCGGGCCCCAGCACCACGAGGAACATGATCGCGAGCAGGATGAAGGGGAACGCCAGCTGGATGTCGGCGACGCGCATGATGACGTCGTCGATCCGCCCGCCGAAATAGCCGCCGATCAGCCCGAGCGACACGCCCAGCGTTCCGCCGATCAGGACGGCGGTGAAGCCCACCACGATCGAGACGCGGGCGCCGTAGATGAGGCGGGTGAGCACGTCGCGGCCGATGCCGTCGGTGCCGAGGTAATTGACGACCACCCCCTGCCGGTTCGGCTTCATCGGCTCCTGCAGGCGGTTGATGATCGACTGCCTGTTCGGGTCGAGCGGGGCGATCGACGGGCCCGCGACGGCGCAGAACGTCACCGCCGCCAGGATGACGATGGCCAGGATGGGCCAGCGGGCGCGCAGGAGGCTGCGCAGCGCCCGGCGCATCACGCCCTTGCGCGAGGCGTTGACGGCCGCCAGCGGGGTGTCGATCGGTTCGCCGAGGGGGGCGGGGGTGCCGGTCATCGCGGTTGCCTCAGTGCAGGCGGACGCGCGGGTCGAGCCGCGCATAAAGGAGATCGACGATCAGGTTCAGCGCCACGAACAGGAGCGAGAACATCACCACCGCCGCCTGGACGAGCGGGATGTCGCGCTGGTTGATGGCGTTGAAGACGAGGCGGCCGACGCCGGGCCAGGAGAAGATGGTCTCCACCACCACGACGCCCGAGAGCATGAAGCCGAACTCGAGCCCGATCATGGTGACGACGGGAAGCCACGCGTTGCGCAGCGCGTGGCGCACGATCACGGCCCATTCGCCGAGGCCCTTCGCACGCGCCGTCCGCACGTAGTCCTGCGACAGCACCTCGAGCATCGAGGATCGGACGAGGCGCGCGTTCCGCGAGAGCGAAAACACCGCGATCGTCACCGCGGGCATGATCACGAACAGGGTCGCGTCGGGCAGGTTGGCGAGCGCGGTGCCGATGTGGCCGTCGAGCAGCGGGCCCAGCACCGGCACGTGGCCGGAGATGGGCAGGATGCGCAGCCCGAGGCCCACGAACAGGATCAGCATGATGCCCAGCCAGAAGCTGGGGATGGACTGGCCGAACATGGCGATGGCCATGATGCCGCCGTCCACGGCCGTGCCGCGGTTGAGCGCCGCCATGACGCCGAGCGGGATGGCGAGGCCGATGGCGATGATCATCGCCGCCATCGTCAGTTCGATCGTCGCCGGGAACCGCTCCAGCACCACGTCGAGCGCGGGCGTCTTGTAGGCGAGCGAATTGCCGAGGTCGAGGCGCAGCAGGCCACCGAGATAGTTCAGGTACTGCTCGTGGTAGGGGCGGTCGAAGCCGAGCTTGGCCCGCGTCTCGGCGATCTCCTGCTCGGTCGCCCGCTCGCTGACGTAGAGGTACGTCGGATCGCCGCCCATGTGCAGGGCGACGAAGGTGATGAGCGTCACCCCCAGAATGACGATCCCGGCCTGCAGGATCCGGCGGAGGATGTAGTTCCACATGGGATTTACCGGGGTGACGGGGAAAGGGAAACGGAGGGAGGAAGACCCTCACCCTCCCACGGCTTCGCCGCGGGTCCCTCCCTCTCCCGCGGCGCGGGAGAGGGGGCAGGGTGAGGGCCTTTCCCCGCTTACTTCACGCGCGCCTCGTCGATGTAGATCTTCTCGTCCCGGCGCGCCTGCCAGGCGATCCGGTTCGACACGCCGTAGAAGTCCGGCTGGAAGTAGAGCAGCAGCCACGGGCCCCGCTCGTAGAAGACCTTCAGCATGTCGTTGACGGCGGCCTGACGCTCGGCGTCCGTCTTCGCGGCGTAGATCTTCGGCCAGCCGGCGAACCACGCGTCGTCGTTCCAGTTGGCGTAGTTGGTGGCGCTGTCGACGGCCGAGATGTCGGACATGTCGTAGACCGCCGACCAGGTCGAGCCGCCGGTGCCCAGCAGGAACAGCGGGCCTGCGTCGCGCTGGCGGATCAGCGGCACGTAGACCGACGCCCACTCCATCGGGGTGACGGTGGTCTTCACGCCGATGTCGGTCAGGTACTGGCCGATGGCGAGAGCCACGTTGGCGTCGTTGAGGTAACGGCCGTTCGGGGTCTGGAGCGTCAGTTCGAACCGCACGCCGTCACGCCCGCGCGGATAGCCGGCGGCGTCGAGCATCGCCTCCGCCTTCTTCGGGTCGAACGGATAGGGCGTCAGGTTCGGGTTGCCGTTCGGCGGGTTCACGAGGCTGGTCGCCCGCTCGCACTTGGTGCCCAGCAGCGATTCGCAGATCGTCGGCACGTCGACCGCGTACTGCATCGCCTGCCGGACCTCGACCTTGCGGATGGCGAGGCCGCCCGGCGTGTTGCCGAAACGCTCCTTCTGGTTGAAGCCGACGTAGATGCGCCGGGTTCCCGCCACCGCCTGCACCTGGGCGCGGCCCGAGGTGTTGATGCGCTGGATCTGGTCCGGCGGGATGTTCGTCATGATGTCGATGTTGCCGGCCAGCAGCTCCGCCGTCCGGGTCGACGCCTCGGGGATGGTGCGCCAGACGATCCGGTCGAAGTTGACCTGACGGAACGGATAGTTCGGCACCTTCTCGATCACGATCCGATCGTCGCGCACCCACTCGACGAACCGGTACGGGCCGGAGCCGATCGGGTTCCGGGCGGCCTGCTCAAGCGACATCTTCTCATAGCTGTCCTTGCAGTGCAGGTACACCTCGGCGATCAGGCCGAGCGCCACCGGCGTCTGCTTCGTCAGCACGATCTTGACCGTGGTGACGTCCATCGGGATCGCTTCCTTGAAGCCGATGGAGCTGAACACGAAGCCCGGCGTGTTGCCGGTGAACTTGTTGGCCGGGTCGGCCGCGCGGTTGAAGCTGTAGGCCACGTCCTCCGACGTCAGCGGCTCGCCGTCGTGACAGGTCAGGCCCGACTTCAGCTTGAAGACGTGCTCGAACCCGTCGCCCGTCACCTGATGGCTCTCGGCGAAGTACGGGCGGATCTGCCCGTCGGATTCGACGCGGTAGAGCGAGCCCCAGATGTGCTGGGTGATGTTCGCCAGCTGACGCGAGCTGATCTGCGCCGGCTCGAACGTGTCGGCGTCGGCGGTCTGGCCGATCACCAGCGTCGTCGGGCCGGGCCGGTTGACGCTCGCCGCCGACTGGGCCTGTGCGCCCATCGGCAGGGCGATGCCCGCCAGCAGCGCGGCCGTCAGGTAGGTCCATTTCTTCATTCCGAAGCCTCCGTCACTGTCCACTCGTTGTCGCGCCGCCCCCGGGCGGCGCGCGCTCCCCACTGCCTCGGACCGCCCGAGGGCGGACCCGTGCGCCGTCGGCGCCGGTCCGGGCGATCACGCCCGGTCCGTGCGCCGGTCTTCTCGTGCACCCGCCGGATCCCATCACGATCCGGCACGCTCCGCCAGCAGTCCGACGGCCTCCTCGGCGCGCGTCCAGGCGACGTCGTGGAAGAGGGCCGCGTGGCGGCTCGCCATCGGCCGCCTGACCGGTACCGG
>JBIJED010000151.1:0-6820 GCA_044343785.1 Azospirillales bacterium
GGGCTGTCGGCGTCGACCCGGCTGGTTGAGCGGAGGAAGCGGCCCGGGCGGGCCGAACGTTCCAACGATGTCCGACCGGACCGTGGGGCACAATCGGCGTCGATGTCGCAGAGGGGCGGGGGGGGGGGGAGACGCCCCGGCGTCGGCCCCACCTCCCCCGCCGTCGTCAGTGGGTCTCACCCTTGCCGGTCACCAGCACGACGTCGAACGGTGCGCCGCCGAGGCCGATCTCGCCCTTCACGGCCAGCGTCGCCGGATCGAGGCGCAGCAGTCGGCCCTCGGCCGGATCGGTGACCACCAGATGGTCGCCCGCTGCGGCGATACGCGGCCGGGCCACCGCCGATCCGCCGTCGGCCCGGTAGGCGCCGACGACCTTGCGGCTCCCGACGATCGCGGCCCGCACCGTGTCGATCCGGTGCATGGTGCCGTCCTCGGTCAGCACGAACAGCGCATCGCCGTAGGCCGCGTCGAGCGCGAAGGCGATGCGCCGACCGGGCAGCCCCACCATGCGGAGGGTGCGGGCGTCCGGCTCCACGATCGCCATCGCGTCGGCGCCGAAGTCCGCGGCGAAGACGGTCAGGCCCGTCCCGCCGGCCATGTTCCGGACCATCCGCCCGGCCGGAAGCTCGGCCGGATAGGGCAACTTCGCGAAGGACGTGCCGCCCTTGTCGTCGCGAACGACGAACAGGATGCCGTCGGCGCAGCCGAACCCGGTCCAGCGGCCTGTCTGCGCCTCGCCGTGCAGGCGCGGGCAGGCCTCGGACGCGTCGAGGCGGCCGCCGTCCGGCCGCACCATGTCGATCCCGATCGGAAGTTCGCGCGGATCCGAGGGGTGCGGGATGCTGATCGCGACCCGGTCGCCGAGCGGCTTCGCCACGCCATGGTGGGGGCCGGCGGTGCGGACGAGCACGGGCGCGGCACCCGCCACGAACGCCGCCTCCTCGATCAGGGCCGCGGTGCCGTCCCCGTCGAAGAAGACCGCGACCTGCGTCCCGTCGCGATTGAAGTGCACCGGGCGCGGCCCGGCCATCGTGACCGGGAGGAGCGCCGGTGCCGACAGTCGAATGTCCGAATGGTCGCCGTGCGGCACCTGCGCGATGCCGCTGTCGACGATCGCGACCTTTCCGGGCTCCGCCTGGACCGCGTAGACGAAGCGCCCCGAGGCGCCGAGGTGGAGGCGGGCCGGGCCGTCGGTCCCGAAGGCGGCGAGCGGTCGCCCGGGGGCGAGGTCGACGACATGGACCCGGCCCGTCGCATGGTCGGCGACGACCGCACGGGCCGCCTCCTCGTGCGCGACCGCCGGACCGGCGAGGACCGGGAGGATCGAAGCCGCGAACAGGGCGCGGCGAAGGGTGGCGGACATCAGGGCGTGTCTCCGGATGGGGAAGCGGGGGCCGGAAGGCCCTCATCGATGCACAGGAGCAGACGCACCGCGCCCGTTCCGGCGATGGGGGGCGAGCGGTGCAGGAGGGGGCGGTCGGATCCGAGCGACCCCTTGAACAGGGCGACGGCCCCGGCGGGGACCCGGCGAACGGCCTCCATCGGAGGATGGCGCGGATCGCCGCCGGGGGGCAGTACTGCCTCGTCCACCCACTCCGTGCCGGGGCCCCGATAGGTGACGATCAGGCGCAGCGGGATCCGGTCCGCGTGGAAGCGGCGACAGGCGTCGCCGGTGACCGCCTCCAGCCGGACCGAGAGCGTCTCGCGACCGATCAGGGGCGCCACGAGGCGGACGAGTTGCCCGACGTCGTCGGCGAGCGCGTCGGCGAGGCGCCGGTCTTTCAGATCACGGAGCGCCGCCGCCAGCGTGGCCTCGGGCGCGACGGTCGGAACCGTCGTCCGCAGCGCTGGAAGGGTGCTCGTGCGGAGGGTCGAACGGGCAAGCGGTCCCGACAGCGCGGGTGGCAAAGGCCGGTTCCAGATCGTGAGATCGACGCCCGGCTCGGCGATGCGGCCGAGGATCGTCGGGTCCAGACCCACGAGACAACGCGCCCCGTCGATCCGTCTGCTGTCGGGCGCATCCGTCCGGGTGCGACGAGGGAGGCTTACGGCGGTGAGGGGGGAGGGTGCCAAGGTCGGCGTTCCGGCGGGGAGATGTAATAGTATAACATCAAGATCGGAGTGGGATTCAAGATTGAAGTTGCTACGATATAACGTAACGTTTCCCATCGTACTGTGGCCCCCTCTGGCCGCGCGGTGGAGGCCACTTCCAATGCTCCGTATCCTGCGACCGGCCACCCTTGCCCTGGGTGTCGCCCTGGCCACCCTCGGCTTGGGTGACCCTGCCCGCGCCGACGACGCCCGAGCCCTGAGCATCGTGGCACCGTGGGAGATCACCGGCCTCGATCCGGCACGCTCCGGCCACGTCTTCGCCCGACTTCAGGTCGCTGGAGCTCTACGCGGCCGCTGCCCGCGAAATCGCCGTGGCGCCCACGCTCGCCGCCTGCCTCGCCGGGCTGACGGCGTCCCTGTCCGGCGGCCAGCGGCAGCGCGTCGCGATCGCCCGGGCGCTGGCGATGGAGCCGGCGTCCCTGTCCGGCGGCCCCGCTTGTTCGACGAGCCGACCTCCGCCCTCGACCCGGAGATCGTGCTGAAGGTGCTGTCGATGATGCGCCACCTCGCCGCGGCCGGCACGACCATGGTGGTCGTCACCCACGAACCCGGCTTCGCCCGCGCGGTTGCGGACCGCGTCGTGATGATGGACGGCGGCCGGATCGTCGAGACGGGGCCGGCCGCGACGGTGCTGGCGGCACCCGCCGATCCGCGCACGCGCCGCTTCGTCGAGACCCTGTCCCGGTCCACACTCGCCACGGCGGCACCCGCCTGACGGGCCGGACATCCCGAGGAGAACCGAGCATGCCCACCCACCGTCTCGACGAGACCGCCCGCGGGGTCTTCGTGATCGCGGCGACGCCCTTCACCGACACCGGGGCGCTGGACCTCGACGGCACCGACCGGCTGGTCGACTTCTATCTCGGCTGCGGCGTCGACGGCATGACCATCCTCGGCATGATGGGCGAGGCGACCAAGCTGACGCCCGAGGAGAGCGGCGCCTTCCTGCGTCGGGTCCTGCGCCGGGTGGACGGGCGGGTTCCGGTGGTGGTGGGGGTCAGCAACCCCGGGCTGGCAGCGCTGTCCGCGCTGACGCGGGAGAGCATGGACGAAGGAGCCGCCGGGATCATGGTGGCGCCGCAGCCGTCGCAGAAGACCGAGGAGCAGGTGATCGGTCATTTCGCCGCCGTCGGCGAGGCGGTGGGCCCGTCCGTCCCGATCGTCCTGCAGGACTTCCCCCTCGGCATCGGCGTCACGATCTCGGTGCCGACGATCGAGGCGATCGCGGACCGCATGCCCCAGGTCGTCATGCTGAAGCACGAGGACTGGCCGGGCCTCGCCAAGCTCTCGCGCCTGCGCCGGAACGAACGGGAGAAGGCGCGGCGGCGCCTGTCGATCCTGGTCGGCAACGGCGGGCTGTTCGTCCCGCAGGAGATCCGGCGGGGGGCGGACGGGGCGATGACCGGCTACGCCTTCCCGGACATGCTGGTGGAGGTCTGCCGCCGGATCGCGGCGGGCGACGACGGGGCCGAGGACCTGTTCGACGCCCATCTGCCGATCATCCGGCACGAGACGCAGCCGGGGACGGGCCTCGCGGTGCGAAAGGAGATCCTGCGCCGGCGGGGTGCCTTGGCCTCCGCCCGCGTCCGTGCGCCGGGGCCGCGGCTCGACGCGGCCGACCATGCCGAGATCGACGCGCTGATGCGCCGGCTGGAGCGCCGGCTGGCGGCGCTGGGGATCAACCCCCGCTGACGAACAGGCGGCGGGGAAACCCGGTGAGACGCTCGTGTCCGTCGGGGGTGATCAGGATCGTCTCCGACATGCCGAAGCCGCTGGCCAGCACGTAGGTGTGGAAGACCATGCCCGGCTCGAACGACCAGGTCGCGGCCGGGTGCGCCTCCAGCGGCTCGCCGCCGTTGGGCTGGAGCAGCAGGCCGACGGAATAGAAGGTCTTGTTGGTGTAGGTCTCCCGCAGTCCGGAGGACAGCACGCCCTCGCGATAGATCCGGTCGGGCACCGTGGCCGGTACGCCCGGCCGCACCTCGGCCAGCGCCGCATCCTGGATCGCGACCAGCCGCTCGACCGTCCGGTGGTCCGCGTCGCTCGCCTCGGCCACCCGGATCGGGCGCATGAAGCGGGCGTGATAGTGCTTCACGTTGGGCGTGGTCTCGATCTGCACGATGTCGCCACGTGCCAGAACACGGTCGGAATAGCCGCCGTGCAGGTGGAAGGCACGCTCGCCGGACGACATGACGCCGGGACCCGGCAGGTCGCTGCCGGCGCGGATCATCGCCGCGCAGACCTCGGCCGCGATCTCCCGCTCGCCGACGCCGACGCCGACCGTGGCGACCGCCGCCGCCATTCCCGCCTCCGCCGCCTTCGCGGCGCGGCGCTGATGGGCGATCTCCGCCGGCGACTTCACCAGCCGCATGCGGGCGACGAGGTCGCTCTCGTCCGCCCAGACGGAACCGGGAAGGCCCGCCCGGATGCCCTCGTGGCGCGCGACCGACAGCGGCCACGCCGCCATCTCGACCGCGAGGCGCGGGGCCGGTCCGACGCGGCTGCGGATGGCCTCCACGGCCACCGCGATGCGGTCGTCGCTGTCCGACCACATCACCCGGTCGGGAAAGACGCAGGTGCTGTCGACGTAGTAGGCGGACACGTCGCGGCAGAAGACCGTCGGCAGCCCCGACGCGGGCACGATGGCGAACTGGAACCCCCCGTAGGCGCGGGTGAAGAAGCCGGTGATCCACGTCACCGTCTCCGGCATGAAGGCGAGGAGCGCGTCATGGCCGCCGGCCCGGAGCGCCGCCTGCACCCGGGCGAGCCGCCCCTCGAACTCCGTCTTCTCGAACCAGTACGCCGTCTGGACCATCGTTCCGATCCCCTCAGCCGCGCTGCACGTGTTCGACGAAGCGGGTCAGCATCGTCTTGGCCTCGGCCGCCTCGTCCGCGCTGCGCTTCAGCTGGTCCACGTCCGCCCCGTCAAGGGTCATTCGGGCGCGGTTCTCCTCGAACCAGACCGGCGCCTGATCGCGGGTGATCTCGGGATGGCCCTGGATGCCCCAGAAGGGCTTGTCCCGATAGCGCCAGATCTGGTTGGGGCACTGGTCGGAGGACGCCAGGATCGTCATGTCCGGATGGTCGGCCCGCACCTCGTCGTTGTGCCAGACGAACATGTGCACGCTGTCCCCGAGGTCGCGGCAGACCGCGTCGTCCTTCGCCGCCACCGCGACCGGCAGCGACTTGTAGCCGATCTCGCAGAACGGCCGCCGGAAGACCTGGTCGCGCCCGCACAGGGCCGAGGCAAGGATCTGGCTGCCGAAGCAGATGCCGAGCATCGGGATGTCGCGCGCCGCCGCTTCCTGGATCAGGTCGTGCTCGCGCACGATGAAGGGCACGTCCTCGTAGGCGCCGTGGGGGCTGCCCGAAATGAAGATCCCGTCGTAGCCGTCCAGGCTGTCCGGAAACTCGCCGTCGAAGGCCCAGTACCGGTCGACCGCGAGGCCCCAACCCTCGAACCGCTCGTCCAGCTTCGCCACCGATTGGAACTTTCGGCCGTTGCCGAGATAAAGGAGCCGTCTGCTGGCCATGGCGGAATCCGGTCCAGGTTGGTCGATCCCCGGTATACCATCGGCGTGCGGGATCGGGGAACGGCCCGCCGCGCGAAGGAGGGCGAAAGATGCGCATCGACCTGAACGCGGACCTGGGAGAGGGCTTCGGCCCGTGGGCCATGGGGGACGACGATGCGATGCTGGGCATCGTCACCACCGCGAACGTCGCCTGCGGCCTTCACGCCGGCGATCCGGACATCATGCGCCGCACGGTCGAGACGGCGAGGCGCAACGGCGTCGCGATCGGCGCGCACCCGGGCTTCCACGACCTGATCGGTTTCGGCCGCCGGTTGCTGCCCGACGCGACACCGCGGAAGGTGGAGAACCTCGTCGCCTGTCAGGTCGGCGCGCTGATGGGGGTGGCGGCGCTGGTCGGCCATCCGGTGACGCACGTCAAGACGCACGGGGCCCTGGGCAACGCGGCGGCCGAGGACGACGCGCTGGCCGACGCGGTCGCGCGCGGCATCCGCGCGGTCGATCCGCGACTGGCCTTCATGGTCATGCCCGGTACCGCGACCGAGCGCGCGGCCGGGCGGGCGGGCCTGACGCCCATGCGCGAGATCTATGCCGACCGCACCTACGACGACGCCTTCAACCTGACCGGACGGTCGAAGCCGGGGGCGGTGATCCACGACGTCGAGGAGGCCTGCGCACGGGTCCTCGCCATGGTGGCGGCCAACGAGATCACGTCGGTGTCGGGCAAGCGGCTGAAGGTCGGGATCGACACCGTCTGCGTCCACGGCGACAACCCCGCCGCCGTCACGATGGCGCGCACCCTGCGGACCCGCCTGGAGGCGGCGGGCCGGACCGTGGCGCCCTGGACGGCGGGCTGAGACGAGGCGTCGTCACCCCACCGCGGTCGCGTCCACCACCCCGCCGATCAGGTTGAGCGCCAGAAGGTCCTCGCTGGAGGGGTCGGCACCGGCCGGACGGGCGAGGGCGGCCAGGCCGTCGATGCGCTGGCGCAGCGCGGCGGCCGCGGCCACCGCCTCCGTCCGCGCGACGGCGGCGAAGCGCACCGTCCCGCCCGGCGGCACCTGCGCCAGCCGGTCGAGGTCGGGCCCGATCACCGTCGCGATCTTGGGATAGCCGCCGGTCGTCTGGCAGTCCCGCATCAGCACGATGGGCCGGCCGTCGCCGGGAACCTGCACGCT
>JBIJED010000153.1:0-6784 GCA_044343785.1 Azospirillales bacterium
CATGCCACCGGCGGGTTCCGAGAACAGTCGAACAGCGGGGCCGTCCATGGCCCTTCGGGTCGGAAGGCTGCCGGGCGAGGCTTACCGCAGAATTACATCCTCCGGTCGAACCGCACGCCCGGCCCGGCACGATCCGGCGTCGGGAGACCGCCGTCTTGGCCCACTCGTTCCGAAGGAAACGGTTAACTGTCACCGGTTTCTATTTTCCATTTCCCTGATGTGCAAGACCTGCGGCGACGCGTATCCGAGGGCACTTGGCGAGGTCGCGATCTCGGTGCAGGATGCCATGCTCGGGTTGCAGAAATTGGTGGCGGGGGCACAGGCCATCCATGCGGTGCTCTCTCTCGCGGCAGGCCATATCAAGAATCGGCTGGCCTTGCGCGAAGGCGAGGCCAAGCCGAGACGTCTGTCCTCAGTCGTTCTCGAGGAGGCCTGTCCATGACCTTCGACCTTCGGAATGAGGCCTGGACCCGGCGCGGCGCGCTCGGGCTCGGCCTCGCGCTTCTGGCAACACCCGCCTGGAGCCAGCCGGCGGACCCCGACGCCGTCTATGACCGGCTTCTGCGGACCTATGTGAGCCCGAGCCCCGACGGCATCACCCGCGTCGACTATGCGCGCTGGCGGACGACAACGGCCGACCGGACGGCGCTCGACGGCTACATCGCCGAGCTTGCCGCCCGCCGGCCATCAACCATGCCGCGGGCGGAGGCCTATGTCTTCTGGGGCAACCTCTACAACGCGGTGACGCTCAAGGTCATCATCGACCGCTATCCGGTCGGATCGATCCGCGAGATCAAGAGTGACTCATGGTTCGACTTCAAGTCGTATAACGGGCCATGGCGTCAGCAGCGCGTGTCGGTGGAGGGCCGGCGGTTGTCGCTCGACGACATCGAGCATGAAATCATGCGTCCGACCTTCAAGGACCCCCGCGTGCATTACATCGTCAACTGCGCCTCCTATGGCTGTCCGAATCTGATGAACCGGGTCTGGCGCGCGGCCACGCTGGAAGCCGATCTGGAGGCGGCAGCGCGGGCCTTCGTCAATCACCCGCGCGGCGTCACGGTCCTGCCCGACGGGACGCTCCGCGTCTCCTCGATCTACCGCTGGTTCATCGCCGACTTCGGCGGCGACGATGCCGGGCTTGTCGCCCATTTCCGCCAGTATGCGGAAGGGACGCTGGCGCAACGCCTCGCCGGTTCACCGCGCATCGCGGAGGATGACTACGACTGGTCGCTGAACCGCCTGTAAATCATGTCCAAGGATAACCGATTACGGTGAAAGATTCCGGTAACAGTTTATAATTTTAGAAAGATTCCGGTGACAGTTTATCATTTTAGGCGAAATCGGCCACCGCGGCTGTGGGGAACGTTTCCGTGTGTGTAGGCCGGTGGACCGGTCAGGATTCTCTCAACCCCCGCACCAAATCGCGACCGACGTGGAGGTTGCGGTCGATCGTGACCCTGTCGGGGTCGATAGGGAAGGCGATCGTCACCCGTCGTTCGAACCCGACCGTCCGCAGACCTGGGCGGACGTCGTCCCGTCGCGTCCCCCGATGCGGATGGATTGCGAAACCGCGGCAGTAAGCCTCGATCCGGTTCACATAGGCGAAGGCCCGTTCCGGACCGGCCATGACGGACACGTAGGCGCCGATCGACCGCAAGTCCTCGAGGGCGGCCGGCGCGAAGACGACGGCCCGTTCGGTCACGACCTTGACGCCAGCCGCTCCTCATGGTCGCGGCGGAGAACGGCGGCGACATCGTCGATCGGGATGGCCATGCGCGGATCGGCCCGCATCGCGTCCACGACCGGAGCCACCTCGTCACGGAGCCAGTCATCGAGACGTTCGTCGCGATCCCGAAGCGCCGCGAGGCCCGCGCTCACCACGTCATCCGGTGAGGCGAAGGCGCCCGACGCGACCCGTTCGTCGATGTACGACGCCTGATCCTCCGACAATACGAACGTCCGACGCGCCGCTCCGACCATCCCGAACCTCCTGTTGCAGGCACGGTCCGGAGCATCGGGCATCCGGGGCCGGCCGGCAAGGCGGCAGGCCGACGACGGAGGACAAGGGCGACCGCCCCGAAGGGGCACCCCCACCGCTCCCGCGACCCGGCCCCCGTTTCCCGGTTGAATGGAGGATCCGCATCCCGGACGGGAGGGCCGCATGGCCATCATCGGCGACCGGAACCGACGCGCCACCGACGAGGCGGACGAGACGGGTGCCTTCGATCTCCGCATGCGCGGCCCCCGCGGCCTCGCGGCGGCCGAGGCTCCGCCACCCCCGCCGCGCAATCCGCCCGTCTTTCTGCGACGGCGCCCCGCCGACAACCCGGGCACGCTGGCTCCCGGACCCCGGCCGCCCTATCCGCTCGGCCGCGCCGCCCGCGACGGCGAGCCGGGCGACGGCATCCTCGTCGTGGTCGCCATGCTGCCCACGCTGGCGATGGTCGTCTGGGCGCTGCTCTCGCTGCCGTCCCTCGACGACCTGCTCCCGACCACGGGTTCGGTCGCGACGGCGCCGGTGATCCGCGAACCGGGTGGGTGAGGCGCGTCCGCGAAGCTGCTATCGTCGGCGCCCCACCCCGAAGCCCCCCCGGGACGCCCATGGACAGGCCCGCGCCGCAACCCGTCTTCCGCAGGGACCACCTGCCCCCGGCGCATCTGGTCGAGACCGTCGACCTGCGGTTCGAGCTGTTCGAGGAGCGCGCCCGGGTCACCGCCCGCTCGGTGATCGCGGCCAATCCCGCGGCCGCCCCGGGCCAGCCGCTGACGCTCGACGGCGACGCGCTGACGACCGTCTCCGTCGCGATCGACGGCCGCACGCTGGCACCGTCCGACCTCGCGGTCGAGGGGCAGCGGATGACGATCGCGCAGGTGCCCGACCACTTCACGCTCGAGGTGGTGACCGAACTCGAGCCCCAGAAGAACACCGCGCTGTCCGGCCTGTACAGATCGTCCGGCAACGTCTGCACCCAGTGCGAGGCGGAAGGGTTCCGGCGCATCACCTGGTTCCTGGACCGGCCGGACGTGATGGCGCGCTACACGGTCACGATCGAGGCGGACAGGGCGCGCTGCCCGGTCCTGCTGTCCAACGGCAACCCGGCCGGGCGCGGGGGCCTGGCCTCCGGGCGGCACTGGGCGCGCTGGGTCGATCCGCACCCCAAGCCCAGCTATCTCTTCGCGCTGGTGGCGGGCGATCTCGTCGCCGTCACCGACCGCTTCCGCACGATGTCGGGCCGCGACGTGGACCTCGCCATCTGGGTCGAGCGCGGGAACGAGGACAAGTGCGGCCACGCGATGCGGTCGCTGATCGCGTCGATGAAATGGGACGAGGAGGTCTACGGCCTCGAATACGACCTGGACGTCTTCAACATCGTCGCCGTCGCCGACTTCAACATGGGGGCGATGGAGAACAAGGGCCTCAACGTCTTCAACACCAAGTACATCCTCGCCAAGCCCGAGACCGCGACCGACGTCGACTTCCTCGGCGTCGAGGCGGTCGTCGCGCACGAATACTTCCACAACTGGACCGGCAACCGCGTCACCTGCCGCGACTGGTTCCAGTTGAGCCTGAAGGAAGGGCTGACCGTCTTCCGTGACCAGCAGTTCTCCGGCGACATGAACTCCGCCGCGGTCAAGCGGATCCAGGACGTGCAGCGCCTGCGCATGGGCCAGTTCGCCGAGGATTCGGGGCCGATGGCGCACCCGGTGCGGCCGGACAGCTACATCGAGATCAACAACTTCTACACGATGACCGTGTACGAGAAGGGGGCCGAGGTGGTCCGCATGCAGCACACGCTGCTGGGCCCCGACCTCTTCCGCAAGGGCATGGACCTCTATTTCGCCCGCCACGACGGGCAGGCGGTCACCTGCGACGACTTCGTGCAGGCGATGGAGGATGCGAGCGGCATCGCCCTGACGCAGTTCCGCCGCTGGTACGCGCAGGCCGGCACGCCGATGGTCGAGGCGGAGGGGCGATGGGAGGGCGACGGCACCTTCGCGCTCACGCTGCGCCAGTCGACCCCGCCGACCCCGGGCCAGCCGGAGAAACTGCCGCTCCACATCCCGGTGGCGATCGGGCTGATCGGCCCCGACGGGCGCGACCGGCCCGTGACCCTGGCGGGCGAGGCGGCGCCCGGGCCGACGACCCGCGTGCTCCCCCTGCGGGACGCGGTCGAAACCGTCCGCTTCACGGGCCTCGACGCCGAGCCGGTACCCTCGCTCTTCCGCGGCTTCTCCGCACCGGTGAAGCTGCGCGAGGGCGTGGACGACGACCGCCTCGTCTTCCGCATGGCCCACGACAGCGACCCCTTCAACCGCTGGGAGGCGGGGCAGACGGTCGCGATGCGGGTGATCCTGAAGCTGGTGGCCGACCACGAGGCCGGCCGGCCGCCGGACGTGCCGGACGCCATGGTCGACGCCTTCGCGCGCCTGCTCGCCGACGCCGACCGCGATCCGTCCTTCGCGGCCCTGGCGCTGGGCCTGCCGACCGAGGGGCTGATCGGCCAGCAGATGGCGGAGATCGACGTCGATGCGATCCACGCCGCGCGCAAGGCCCTCCGGCGCACGCTGGCGGAGCGTCTGCGCGACCGCTGGCTCGCGACCTGGCGCGGCCTCGCCACCAACGCCGCGTTCGAGGCGACGCCCGAGGCGATCGGCCGGCGGAGCCTGAAGAACCTCGCGCTCGGCTATCTGATGGCGATCGAGGACCGGGAGGCGGTGGAACTCTGCCTGGCCCAGTTCCGCGGCTCGCAGGCGATGACCGACACGCTGGCGGCCCTCCAGCTCCTCGCCGCCTCCGACGCGCCGGAGCGCGCGGGCGTGCTCGCCGCCTTCCTCGAGCGGTGGAAGGACGAGGCGCTGGTGGTCGACAAATGGTTCGCGGCCCAGGCGACGGCCCCGCGCGCGACGGCGGTGGCGGAGGTGGAGGCGCTGCTGGCGCATCCCGCCTTCTCGATCACCAACCCGAACAAGGTCTACGCGCTGCTGGGCTCCTTCGCGGGCGGCAACCCGGTGCGGTTCCATTCGGCCGACGGGTCGGGCTACCGGCTGCTCGCCCAGCAGGCGCTGCGGCTCGACGGCATGAACCCGCAGGTGGCGGCGCGCCTGTTCGGCGCCTTCACCCGCTGGCGCCAGTACGACCCGGGGCGCCGGGCGCTCATGCGGGGCGAGCTGGAACGGGTGGTGGCCGCCGGGGCGCTGTCGCCCGACAGCTACGAGATCGTGGCGAAGAGCCTGCAGGGATGAGGGTGGCCGCCGCACTCGCGGCCGGGTTCCTGGCCACGGCCCTTCCGGCGACCGCCCAGACGCCGGACCTGCCGCCCATTCCCAGCTTCGGCGAGAGCTGTCCCTCGGCGTGGCGGGGCGGGAGCGGCCAGTGCTGGCCGGGCCCGGGCGCACGGCCCGTCATCCGGCGGGCCGGGCCGGACTGTCCGCCGGGATGGCAGGCGACGGTGGGCTGGTGCCAGCAGGGGCTCCGCGCCCCGGACGCCCAGGTCCGCACCCCCGCCGGCTGCCCCGCCGGCTGGGCGATCGTGGGGGCCTACTGCCGGAGGGGCTGACGGACCGGCGGCGTCAGTTCACCGTCATCACGCGGAACGTGCGCTGCACGCCGTCGTGCTCGGTGACGGAGACGTATTCGCCGGGCACGAAGCGATGGGACCCGAAGCGGAAGATGGGCTCGTCGTCGTTCGCGTTGTCGCCGTCGAAGTGGAAGTACCAGCCCGACCCGCGATGGACGAGGCGTCCCTCCTCGACGGGGACGCCGTCCTCGAAGTGCCGGACGGTGCAGGCGGCCTTCAGGATCTTCCATCCTTCGAGGTCGAGGTGACCGTCCGACGACAGCGGCGCCCTGAATTCATAGCCCGTGTCGGCACGTCCGGCCGGATGCTCCTTCGATCGCGCGAGGTCCAGCCGGATCGTGCTGAGGGCGGAGGCGGTCATCTCCCGGATCCTTTCCTTGTTCGGTCAGTGGGCCACGAGGACGGGAAGCCCGCCGTGGTCGATCATCCAGCGGGTGACCCCGCCGAGGACGAGTTCGCGCAGCCGGCTGTGGCCGTAGCCGCCCATGACGAGAAGGTCGGCGCCCGCGTCGACCGCCTGGGCCATCAGCGCCTGTCCCACCGACCCGGACGGCTTCGTCCGCGCCGTCCGCGCCTCGATGCCGTGCCACGCGAGATGCCGGACGAGCGCGTCCCCGGCCGCCGCCGGCGTCGACGACGTCTCCGCCGTCAGGACCAGGACGCGGGTCGCGGCGGCGAGGATCGGCAGCGCGAGCGAGACCGCGACGGCACTCTCCCGGCTCCCGCTCCAGGCGACGGCGACCGTCTCCCCGAGCGTGGGCCGCGGCTGGTCGGCGGCGAGAAGCATGGGCCGGCCGCAGCCGACGACCGCCGTCTCCAGCGCCAGCGCATAGACCGCGTCGGCCTTGGCCGACGACCGGCTCATGACCAGCAGGTCGGCGAGGCGCCCTTCGAGGGGAAGGACCTGTTCGGCGCGGCCCGTCACCTCGCGATAGGCGGAGGACAGGCGGCCCGGCCCCGGCGGATCGGCCGCGGGGGTGGCTCCGGCGGCGGCGGCGAGACGGGCGAAGAGGGCGCGCGCGGCCGTCGCGTGGGTCGACCCCTCGGCCGCGGCGGCCTGCATGATCTCCTCGACGAGCGCGCCGGACACGCCCTCGCCGAACAGCGGGATGGCGTCGCGCGGGTCGGCCCGCACGAACAGGCCCTCCACATGGGCGCCGGATTGCCGGGCGAGCTGGAAGGCGGTGGCGACCGCGGCGTCG
>JBIJED010000312.1:0-4507 GCA_044343785.1 Azospirillales bacterium
ATCCCGCCGTCATGCTGCCGGCCGTAGCCGCCTGACGAAACCGGCCGACGCAGCCGGAGAGCATGACGACTATGTCGCTGCTACACCACGGCAAGGGACACGATCCGGGGTGGCGGCAGCGAGATCACCGCGTCCATCTGCACCGGAGGTCGAAAGACATCTGTTTAGAGCGCCTACCAGAACCATCACCGGACGAAGCGCCAGCAGATGAGACCCGCGGCGAGGGTGCGGAAATCAGCGAAGATGTCGACACGGCGCTCGTAGCGGACGGCGAGCCGGCGGAAGCGACTGAACCAGGCGAGAGTCCGCTCGACGACCCGACGATGCGGCCCGAGCCGTTGTTTGCCATCGGACACCGCGTCGGGCGATCCGGGGAACGATCGATCGGTTCCGCAGCGCGCGGCGGCAGTGGACGAAGTCGTAACCCCCCGATCAAATCCGGCGGGATCAGCGGCTCGATGATCGCCCACAGGGAGTCGGAAAAGGAGAGCGACTGCCATGCTCCTCCCAACGGCCGAATGCCAGAATGTTGGTGCTCTAACTCGCGGTGGAGAAGCCGGTCAGCAAGGCATGGGCCCAATCGGCGCGGCCGTTCCGTTCGGCTCGGCGCGAAGCGGAGACGTGGTCGTAGGGCACAGAGACAAGGTCGACGGCGACGCCTGCGTGATTGATTTTCAGGACAGCATAGCGCGCGGCAGGGGAGCCGGCCTCCGAGACGTGGGCGGGCGGCGTGTCATCGTCGTAGGCGGGGCAGCCGACGCTGCCGGGGTTGACGACCCAGGTGCCGCGCGGCAGTCGCAGCGCCGTGGCCAGGTGGCTGTGCCCGCACAGGACGATCGAGGCATCGATTCCGGCGAGCCGCTCCTCAATCCGGTTGAGCCGGGCGGGAACGGTCCGGCCGGCCTCGACGTCCTCCAAGAGGTAGGCGGTGTCGGAACCAGGGCGGCCGTGCACTGCGAGGATGCCGCCAGGTAGGGTCACCGCGGACGGGAGCGTGCCGCACCACGCAAGCTGCCGCGCGTTCATCTGCGAGCGGGCGAAGGCGTCGGAAGGGCCGAGCGCCCCGCCGGAGGCGAGGGCGACGACGCGATCGTGGTTGCCCCGCACCGTTGGCCAGCCGCGCACCATGAGGAATTCGGCGGTCTCGCGCGGCCAGAGCGGGCCGGAAACGCAGTCCCCGAGGTCGACGATGGCGTCGACCTGGTGGCGGGCAAGGTCCGCCGCGACGGCTTCGAGGGCCGGGAGGTTGCCATGGATATCGGCTACGATCGCAAGGCGCATGACAGATCCTAGCAGGCTGCTGAAAAACGGTCAGCGGGACTGGGCTTCGCCCTTGGGGTCGGGCGGTGATGGTTCTGTTGGCCACGCATGGCCCGACCCCGGCATGAGGGTGCCGTGGGGCGCTGATGTCAGGTGGCCAGGAGCTTTGGGAGGCGGATGAGGTTGTAGGCGGCGGCTGCGAGGGTGAATGCCCATCCGACCCTGTCGGTGCCCCTGAACCTCGTCTTGCGCTGCCCCGCCACCACCTTGACCCAGCCGAACGCCTCCTCGATCCGCTTTCGCACCTTCTGACTGGCGCTGTAGCCGGGGTGCCGGGTCGTGCGCCCGTCGATGCGCGACCGTCGCCCGCTGGTGTTCTGCGCCACATGGGGTGTGACCTTCAGCGCCCGCAGGTCGGCGACGAAATCGCCCGCATCGTAGCCCTTGTCCGCCCCCAGCGTGATCCGGTGGCGGCCGGGCACGGCCTCGACCATGGCGATGGCCGCCTCCCGCTCGGCCCGGCCCGTCGCTGGGGTCATCCTGGCCGCCACGACCAGCCCGGAGCGGTTCTCCATCAGCAGATGGCCCATGTGGGCCAGCTTCGCCTCCTTGCCCGGCCCTTTGCGGTAGAGCCGGGCGTCCGGATCGGTGGTCGAGGCGTGCGTCTCGTTGCTGCGCCGCTCGCCGTGGAAGTCGCGCTCGGCGTTGCGGCCGGGACCCGACGGCCCGTCATCCCCGTCCTTCGGGCGGAAGCTCTTCACGCTGGCCCAGGCCTCGATCAGCGTGCCGTCGACCGAGAAATGCTCGTCCGAGAGCAGGCCACGCACCTTGGCGTGGCCGGTGACCGCCGCCAGGAACCGCTGGGCGATGTCCCCCTCGAGCAGGCGGTCGCGGTTCTTCGAGAACACCGTCGGGTGCCAGACCGCATCGTCGATCCCGAGCCCCACGAACCAGCGGAACAGCAGGTTGTAGTCCAGCTGCTCCATCAGCTGACGCTCCGAGCGCACCGTGTAAAGCGCCTGTAGCAGCAGCGCCTTCAGCACCCGCTCCGGCGGAACCGAAGGGCGACCGGTGGCGGCGTAAAGCGCGGCGAAGTCGCCGTCCATCGATGCCAGCACCTCGTCCACCACCAGCCGGATCAGCCGCAACGGATGGCGCGACGGCACCCGGTCCTCCAGCGCAACGTAGCTGAACATCGAGCCCTGATCCGACCGACGCCCGCGCATCCCGACACCCACGCCCACATCGACCCCGGCGCAGAGAATCACGCGCAAGTCGCCCTGGCCAGGGAGTTTTTCAGCAGCCTGCTAATGGTCGCCGGTCCACCGGGCAACAGGAGGTCTACGGGAACTTTTCGTCGGAAGACGTATACCGCGCCACGCCGATACAGATTGTCCGCCATGCGCACCCCAGGATCGTTGGGGGCGCGAGGCCGTCACGGGGCCGGAAAATCGCACCTGGGTGCCACACCGGCCAATGACGCCCCCGCGCCGGGGGAGCGAACCGAAAAGAGCCAGGAATTCAGCGGGTCGGAGGCAGGTTGGTTGGGGGACTAGGATTCGAACCTAGGCTGGCGGAGTCAGAGTCCGCTGTCCTACCGCTAGACGATCCCCCATCCGCGGTCCGCCGGGCCATGGGGCGCCGGGGCCGTTCGGGAGCGGGTGGATAGCACGAAGCATCCGTTGCGCAAAGAGGATTTGAACGGCCGGCCACCTTTGCAAGTGGACGGTACGGTGATTAAATCGAGGGCATGCGTTCCGATGATGCCGCCCTGTTTCCCGCCGCGGCGCCGGCCATGGCCGCGACGGCCGACCAGCCGCCGCGGGCCGGGCCGGGCGTCGATGCCATGCCATGGTCGCTTCGGTACCGAGCGGGTCCCGTCTTCGCCGCCATCGACCTCGGGACGAACAACTGCCGCCTCCTCGTCGCCCGCCCGGCGCCGGGCGGGTTCCGCGTGATCGACGCCTTCTCCCGCATCGTCCGCCTCGGCGAGGGCGTCAGCCTCACCGGGCGCCTGTGCGCGGACGCGGAGGAGCGTGCGGCCGAGGCGCTCGGCGTCTGCGCCCGCAAGATGGAGCGGCGCGGCGTCACCGTCTCCCGCGCCGTCGCGACCGAGGCCTGCCGGCGTGCCGTCAACGGGTCCGTCTTCCTCGACCGCGTGCGGGCCGAGACCGGCATCGCGCTCGAGATCATCACCGCCGAGGAGGAGGGACGCCTCGCGTTGGCGGGCTCCGCCGCCCTGCTCGACCGACGCGTGCCCGAGGCGCTGGTCTTCGACATCGGCGGCGGATCGACCGAACTGATGTGGATCCGCGTGCCCCGCCGCGGTCCGCCGCGGGTGCTCGACCAGATCTCGATCCCATGCGGCGTCGTGTCGCTGGCCGAGCGGTTCGGCGGCGTGGACGTCCCGCCCGCCGCCTACGACGCCATGATCGCGGACGTGCGGGCGGCCCTTACCGGGTTCGAGGCGCGCAACGGCATCGGCGGCGCCGTCGCCCGCGGCCGCGTGCAGATGCTCGGCACGTCGGGGACGGTCACCACGCTGGCCGGCATCCACATGAAGCTGCCGCGCTACGACCGGAACAAGGTCGACGGCAGCTATCTCGCCATCTGCGACGCGCGACGGGTGAGCCGGGACCTCCTGGGTCTCGACCTCGCCGGGCGCGCCGCCCATCCCTGCATCGGTCGCGACCGCGCCGACCTGGTGCTCGCCGGCTGCGCGGTCCTGGAGGCGATCGTGGCGCTGTGGCCCGTTGATCATCTGCGCATCGCCGACAGGGGCCTGCGCGAGGGCATCCTGGTCGAACTCATGGCCGCGCACGGGCGTCGCCGATGACCGGTGCCAAGGGCGGCGGTGGTGCTGGCGGCGGGGGGACGAAGGGCGGCGGCGGGAGCCGCCCGACCGGTCGGTCCGCGAAGGTTCGGGTCAAGACGGCGGCGCGGCGCAGCGTGTCCTCGGCCCGCTGGCTCGAACGACAGCTGAACGACCCCTACGTGACGGAAGCGAGGCGCCGCGGCTTCCGCTCCCGCGCGGCGTTCAAGCTTCTCCAGCTCGACGAGAAGTTCCGCCTGCTGCGCCCAGGGATCCGGGCGGTCGACCTCGGCGCCGCCCCGGGCGGCTGGACCCAGATCCTCGTCGATCGGGCCAAGGGCGGCGGGGCGGTGGTGGGGATCGACATCCTCGACATGGACCCCGTCCCGGGCGCCACGATCCTCAAGGGCGACTTCCTCGAGCCCGCCGCCCCCG
>JBIJED010000154.1:0-6753 GCA_044343785.1 Azospirillales bacterium
CCGCCGACGGGCCGAAAGGCCGGTGTCCATCCCTTCCGGCGAAGGGGGTGTCCGGAGCGGGGCACGCCGCGGGCGCGAAAAAGCGAAGGGCGCCGCGAGGGCGCCCTTCACCGGACCGTTCAGACGACGTCGCGATCGATCACGACGGCGGCAGGATGATCTCCGCGCGGCGGTTCTGCGCCTCGCGGACGTTGTCGGCCGTCGGCACGCGGAGCTGCGTCTCGCCGGCGCTGCGGGTGGTGATCGTGTTCGCCGCGATGCCCTGGCGGGTCATCTCGGCACGGACCGCATCGGCGCGGCGTTGGCCGAGCCGCTGGTTGTACTGCGGCGAGCCCGAGGTGTCGGTGTGGCCGACGACCTCGATCCGCGCGTTGCCGCCGGAACGGATCGTGTTGACCGCCGTCGCGATGGTGTCGCGGGCGGCGGTCGTCAGGTTCGCGCTGTCCCAGTCGAAGAAGACCAGGAAGGTCTGCGTCTGACGGACCGGTGCCGGGGCGGGGGCCGGCGCAGGCGCCGGGGCCGGTGCGGCAACCGGGGCGGCGGCCATCGGCTCGGCGCGCCGCGATCCGAAGCTGTAGCGGACCGACGCGAGCACCGTGTGGGCCGAATACTCGCTCTCGAAGGTACCGCCGACCGGACCCCGCGCGCTGCTGAACTCCGGATCGCGGGTCTTGAAGTAGCGGTAGTCCAGGGCGAGGGTCACGTTGTCGTTCAGCGCGTAGCCGACGCCCGCGATGCCCTGGTAGGCGAAGACCCAGTCCTCGTCGTCGACCGAGAGCGGCAGGCCGCCCTGGTTCGGTACCGTGAAGTTCGCGGAGAGGCGTGCGGCGCCGAGGCCGACGCCGATGTAGGGCCGCAGCCCGAACGTCAGGGGCAGCTCGTAGATCGCGTTGCCCATCAAAGAGATCGCCGAGATCCGCCCGTCCGCCTCCCGGCCACCGAAGATGGTGCTGGTCGAGTCCGCATTGTTGCGCCGGTAGCCCGGCTCGACTTCGAACCGGAAGCCGTTTCCGAGCTGGTAGCCGAGCGCACCGATCACGGTCCAGCCTTGCTCGAACTCCATCTCGCCGGACGGACGGACCGCACCGTTCGTGCTGCTCCAGTCGGCGTCGCGCGCCTTGTTCCAGCCGCCGCCGAGCCCGAGATAGAACCCCGGGGTCGCCGAGCCCACCTGCGCCGAGGCCGCCGCCGGCAAGGCAAGGACCGCGGCGGATGCCAGCAGAAGTCTGCGGATTGTCATCAGGTCGCCCCTCGATATCGTCGTCGTCGCGTCGCCGGGGCGCCCGATGGGCGTCGCCCGCCGCGTTGGTCGCGACCGGCCGCCCCGCGGTCCGAACGCCCATCCGTACCTATTCGTCCCGTTCGAGGATCACCACGGCGCATCCGGGGTGGTTCCCCGCCGCGGGGGCGGGTGTGGCCGGATCGACACAATCGCATCGCCACAACGTTTGACTGTGACGCTGGAAAGCGTAAGTCTCGATGCGGGTGCCGGGGCGCGGCGCGGTGCGGAGACGGACATGCTCGAGGTTGTATCGCGGGACAGCCTGGCGACCGGGTCGCAGTCTCTCGCCGCCTTGCTCGAGCAGGTCGCCCGCTCGGTGCACGGCCTCTGCTTCCATGACGGGCTGCATCCGGTCCAGTGGTCGGCGCTGCGCTTCTTCGCGCGGGCCCCCGTCCGCGACCGGACCGTGAGCGGGCTCGCCCTTCATCTGGGCGTCACACAGCCGCCCGCCTCGCGGACGGTGTCCGCCCTCGTCGCCCGCGGGGCCCTGACGGCCGAGGTCGACGCCAACGACCGCCGCAGCAAGCGGGTCAGCCTCACCCGCGCGGGCGAGGCGCTCCTGTCGCACGATCCGATCCAGCGGGTGGGTCAGGTGATCGACACGCTCGACCCGGTGCAGCTGGCCGCGCTCGGCTCCATCCTCGATGTTCTCCAGGCCCGCCTGCTGTTGGAACTGCGCGGCGGGCGGACGCCGATCGGGCTGATGGAGACTGATTGACCGGCCAGTCCGGTCCCGGAGGCGGCCGGCCTGTCCGCCCGGAACGAAGAAGGGGCGGCCCATCCGGACCGCCCCTTCTTCGTCGCCACGCCCCTGACGGATGGTCGGAGAGAGAGGATTCGAACCTCCGGCCCCTGCCTCCCGAAAGCAGTGCTCTACCAGGCTGAGCTACTCTCCGACAGCCGGCGTGGAGCGCTGATATAGCGACATCGCGCACGGCCCGCAAGCGTGCCGTCGCCCGTCTCTCAGTACTCCCGGTCGACCACGAAATCGACGACCTGGGCGAGCGCCCGTTTCTCCCGCCCGTCGGGGAAGGGGACCAGCGCCGCGACCGCCGTCCGGGCGAACTGCCGCGCAAGGGCGATGGTCTCCGACAGGGTCCCGTGCCGCGCGACGATCGTCTGTGCACGGGCGAGGTCGCCCTCCACCTGATCCAGTTCCTCCACCGTGCGGCGCCAGAAGGCCCGCTCCTCCGCGTCGCCGCGGGCGAAGGCGAGGATGAGGGGGAGCGTGATCTTCCCCTCGCGGAAGTCGTCGCCGACCGTCTTGCCGAGCCGCGCCTGGGCGGCGGAATAGTCGAGCACGTCGTCGACGAGCTGGAACGCGATGCCGAGGTCGCGACCGAAGGCGTCGAGCGCGTCCGCCTCCGCCGCCGGCCGCCCGGCCACGACGGCGCCGATCCGGCAGGCGGCGGCGAAGAGAGCGGCCGTCTTGGAGCCGATCACCTCCATGTAGGCGGCCTCGGTCGTCGCCGTGTCGTTCGCGGTCGACAGCTGGAGGACCTCGCCCTCGGCGATGACCGCCGAGGCCTGCGAAAGGATGCGGAGCACCTCCAGCGAGCCCTGCTCGACCATCAGCTGGAAGGCGCGGCTGAACAGGAAGTCGCCGACGAGCACGCTCGCCTGGTTGCCGAAGACCGCGTTGGCGGAGGCGAGGCCGCGGCGCAGGTTGCTCTCGTCGACCACGTCGTCGTGCAGCAGCGTCGCGGTGTGGATGAACTCCACCGCCGCCGCCAGCGCCCTGTGGCTTTCGCCGGTGTAGCCGCACAGGCGTGCCGAGGCGAGGGTGAGCAGCGGGCGCAGCCGTTTCCCGCCCGACTGGACGATGTAGCCGGCGAGCTGCGGTATCAGCGCGACGGGGCTGTCCATCCGGTCGACGATGACCCGGTTCACGGCCGCGAGGTCGTCCGCCACGAGCGCCGTCAGCTCGTCGAGGGGTGTCCGCGGCAGGGCCGGAGCCGTGTCGCGATGGGGAACGGCGGTCAACGCAGGCTCTCCGCGCGAAGGCATTGACGGTGCAATGCGAGGGAAGCGAGCATAAGGGGGACCGTCCGATAATCAAGCGCGGCCACCCGCCGCGCCCCGGGCGCAAAATGGGGCGCGGGACCGGGATGCGGGAGCTTTTGCGGACCAACGATCCCGTGCTCCTGTCCTGGCTCGTGGCGCTGCTCGCCGACGCCGGCATCGAGGCGGTGGTGCTCGATCGCCATACCAGCCTGCTGGAAGGCAGCATCGGTGCCATCATGCAGCGCCTCATGGTGCTGGCGGAGGACGAGGCCGACGCCCGCGGCGTGCTGCGGGAGGCCGGCCATGCCGTCCCCTGACGCCGCCGCCGCCGACGCGCTGCTCGGCGGACGGGTCCGCCTCTTCCAGCCTGCGGCGGGATACCGCGTCGCGATCGACCCGGTGCTGCTCGCCGCGGCCGTCGATCCGGGCGACGGCGCGGCGGTGCTCGATCTCGGCAGCGGGACGGGTGCGGCTGCGCTGTGCCTCGCCGCGCGGCTGGAGACGGTTCGCGTCACCGGCCTCGAGGCGGACCCGGAGGCCGTCGACGCCGCGCGGCGCGGGGCCGTGGCGAGCGGGCTCGACGCCAGGGTCGCGTTCCTGGCCGGCGACGTCGCGGCACCCCCCGCCGTGCTCGCCCCGGGGTCGTTCGACCAGGTGATCGCGAACCCGCCCTACCTCGCCGCCGGCACCGCGACCCGCCCCCCGGACGGGGGCAAGGACCGGGCGAACGTGGAGGGTGCGGCCGAACTCTCCGTCTGGATCGCCACGGCCGCGCGCCTCCTGCGCCCACGCGGCCGGCTCGCCGTGGTCCACCGGGCCGACCGGTTCGACGCGCTGGTGCGGGCACTCGCCCCGCGGTTCGGATCGGTGGAGCTGGTGCCGCTGTGGCCGCGGGCGGGGGAGGCGGCGCGCCGGGTGATCGTCCGCGCCCGCCTCGGCGGCCGGTCGCCGGCGCGGATCGCCCCAGGGCTGGTCCTCCACGCCGCCGACGGCCGCTTCACCCCGGCGGCGGAGGCGATCCTGCGCGACGCGGCGGCGCTGGAGGCGTGAGGGGAGGGGACACCGCTATCGGTTCGCCGTCGCCAGCAGCGCCCCGATTCCGACGAAGGTGCCGCCCGCCGCACGGTTGAACAGGCGGCCGTGCCGCCCGAGCCAGGGCGCGATCCGCCCCGCGAGGCCGGCCAGCATCAGCTCGTAGACGATCTCCACCACGACGAAGGTCCCGCCGAGGAGGAGCAGCTGGAGCGCGAAGGGCGTGCCCGGCACCATGAACTGCGGCAGGAAGGCCGCGAAGAAGATGATCGCCTTCGGGTTGGAGACGGAGACGACGAGCCCCTGCCCGAACAGCCGCGGCGCGCCGGGCCCGGCCGCTGTCCCGGCCGTCTCTCCCGGCGCCGACGCCTCCCCGGGAACCGCGATCGCCGGGGCCGGGGAGCGCCACAGCCGGACGCCGAGCCAGACGAGGTAGGCGCCGCCGACCCATTTGGCGACGACGAACGCCGTCTCCGACGCGGCGAGCAGCGCGCCCAGGCCCGCCAGCGACAGGGCGATGATCGTGAGGAACCCCAGCGCCCCGCCCAGCACCGTCCAGACCGTCGACCGCAGGCCGAAGTTGGCGCCGTGGGTCAGGGCGAGGAGGCCGTTGGGGCCCGGCGTCAGCGACAGGCCGACGGCGGCGGCGAGATAGACCAGCCAGAGATCGAGGCTCATGGGTCACCGCGGGGGATCGGAGCGACCGACCATCGCAGGTCGCCGCACGCGCCGCCAGCGCCGGCCGCAGGTTCATCTTTTCCGAACCGTCCCCATCTTCTTTCGTATGACGATCATCGACCGCATCCGCCCCTATCTCCCCGTCCGGCGCTGGCGCGATCCGCCCCCGCGGGTCAACGCCGTGCGCCTGTCGGGCGTGATCGGGTCCGTCGGCGGCTTCCGCCCCGGCCTGACGCTGGAGACGACGGCGCCGCTTCTCGCCCGTGCCTTCGCCACCCCGGGGCTGAAGGCGGTGGCGCTGCTGATCAACTCCCCCGGCGGCTCGCCGGTGCAGAGTTCGCTGATCGCCGGCCGCATCCGCCAGCTGTCGGAGGAGAAGAAGGTCCCGGTCATCGCCTTCGTCGAGGACGTGGCGGCGTCGGGTGGCTACTGGCTCGCCTGTGCGGCGGACGAGATCTTCGCCGACGAGAGCTCGATCGTCGGGTCGGTCGGCGTGATCTCCCAGTCCTTCGGCCTGCACGAGGCGATCGGCCGGCTCGGCATCGAGCGGAGGGTCTACACCGCCGGCACCCGGAAGTCCGTCCTCGACCCCTTCCGCCCCGAGGATCCCGAGGACGTGGCGCTGCTGCGCGGCATCCAGACGGAGATCCACGACGCGTTCAAGCGGCACGTCCGCGCCCGGCGGGGCGACCGGCTGAAGGGCGACGAGGCGACCCTGTTCAGCGGGGCGTTCTGGACCGGGCGGTCGGGCCTCGACCACGGCCTCGTGGACGGGATCGGCGACGTGCGCTCGACGCTGCGCGCCCGGTTCGGCGCGACGGTCGCGGTGCGTCTGGTCGCCGCCGAACGCGGATGGCGCCTCTTGCGCGGATTTCCGTTCGGTGGCCGGATCGAGGCGGCGGCCCAGGGCGCCGTCGTCGGGGCGCTGGCGGCGGTGGAGGACCGCGCCCTTTGGTCCCGCTATGGTCTGTGAGCGATGCTGAGCCTTCCGAAGATCCTGTTCCTGGTCGTTCTCGCCGTCGGCGCCTGGGTCGCGTGGCGCTGGATCAAGCGCGTGGGCGAGGTCCGCCGGGTCGACCGGCGGCAGGCCGAGGCCCTCGACCCGAAGGCGGAGGTGACGGTCCGCTGCCGGACCTGCGGCACCTACGTCGTCGCCGGCGCCGGATCGTGCGGCCGGGGCGACTGCCCCTACGGACGGGGCTGACCGCCGCCGCGCGTCCAGTCGGCCGGGCCGCCCAGCCGGTGCAGCATCCCCAGCGTCAGCGCCGCGGCGACAGCCACCGTGACGATTCCCGTCGCCGTGTCGGCGGTCGAGGCGAGGGCCAGCGCGACGAGACCGGCGTTCGCCACCGACAGCAGGATCACCACCCGGTCGTGCCGGAGCCCCCGGCGCACGGCGCGCTGATAGGCGTGTTCCCGGTGCGCCTGCCAGACCCGCTCGCCCCGCCACGCCCGGCGCAGCAGCGTCGTCGTGGCGTCGGCCACGAACACCATCGGCAGGATCAGCGCCGCCGCCCATGCGCCGGACACCGCGAGGTTCAGGAGCAGCCAGCCGAGCAGGTAGCCGAGCGGCACGCTGCCGACGTCGCCCATGAAGAGCTTCGCCGGATGCCAGTTCCACAAAAGGAAGCCCGCGCCCGCCGCGGCGACGGCGAGACCCTGCCAGCCCCACAGGGGCGCCAGCCCCGTGGCCGCCACCACCGCCGCGATGCCGGCCCCGACCGCCGCCGCCTCGCCGCCGGCGATGCCGTCGATGC
>JBIJED010000155.1:0-6732 GCA_044343785.1 Azospirillales bacterium
CAAGCTGGAGGCGAACGAGAGCGTGCGCGGCTCCCGCTCGGGCGAACTCGTCGCCCGCTGCATGGTCGAGACCGGAACCTCGTCCTACTATTCGGCGCTCCGCGACGTGGTCCGCGAGCCGGTCCTCCGTGACATCTCGCTGCGCATCGCCCAGGACGAGATCCGACACTACAAGCTTTTCTCCCGCCATCTGGAGCGCTACCTCGTTCGTGAGCGGCTGTCGCGGTTCGAGCGCCTCAAGGTGGCGCTCGGCCGGATCGTCGAGAGCGAGGACGAGGAACTGGCCCAGGCCTACCGCTGCGCCAACGGCCTGCCGCCGGGCGACCTCCAGGAGGCCAACCGCCAGTACATGGGCCGCGCCTACGCGCTCTATCAGCGCGAGCACGTGGAGAACGCGATCGCGCTCGTCCTCAAGGCGTGCGGGTTCGATCCGCACGGGCGCGTCCACGGGCTGGCGAGCCGCGTGGCATGGATGATCCTGTCGCGCCGCGGCGGCGCCATCCGGGAGAAGCTGCACGCCCCCGGCCGAAAGGCGGCGTGATCCCCGCCCTCACGTGACGCTGCCGGCCAGATCGTCACGGACCGACGCGCGGTCGCCCGCACGGACGATGCCGACCGTCGCCACCCGGCGCTGGCGCCAGCGTTCGACCGCATCGCGGGTCTCGCGAACCTGGATGGTCGGCGGCGGACCGCAGAGCGGGAACGGGTCGCCCGGCTGCGCGCCGCTTCGCCGCCCTGTGAGAAGGCGGCGCGCGAGGCGCGCGGGCAGCGTGCGGACGGGCTCGCGGGTGACGAACGCCGGGTCGCGGAGCAGCGTCTCCCCCGCGAGCAGTGCCCCCGAGAGCCAGTCCCCCGACCGGAGCGCGCGGAACGCCAGGAACCAGAGCTGGTTTCCGGCCGACCAGCGGAACAGCCAATCGGGCAGTTCCGGATGGCGCCGCCGCGCCTCCGCGCGGACGGCGCCGTGGTGGCGCCGCATCGCCCAGACGCGGTGGGACAGGCTTCCCGCATGGGAGCGGTAGGCCGCGAGGCACGCCGGGACGACCGCGTAGTCGCAGCGCTCCGCGAGGCGCAGATAAAGATCGAGGTCCTCGTTGCCGCGGAGATCCGTGTCGTAGCCGCCCACGTCCCGCAGCAGCGCCGTGCGGACCATGTGCGTGCCGTTCACGAAGTTGCTCACGAGGAGCTGCGCGTACACGTCGCCCTCGAACCGGCCGGTGAAGGCCCGGCCGGGCAGGATGCGGCCCGCCGGGTCGGTATAGGTCGACCAGGTGTAGACCACGCCGACCGTGGGCCCGGCCCGCGCGAACCGCTCCACCTGCCGTTCGATCTTCCAGGGGTGCCACACGTCGTCGGCGTCGAGAAAGGCGACGAGGCCGCCGTTCGCGGCGGCGATGCCGGTGTTGCGTGCGGCGGCGACACCGCCGTTCGCCTGCGAGAGGACGCGAAGGCGCGGTTCGCGGACCATGAGACTTCGCGCGACGTCGGCCGTGCCGTCCGTGGAGCCGTCGTCGACCACGACGATCTCCAGCCGCGGATGGGTCTGCGCCGAGACGGACTGGATCGCATCGACGACCGTTCCGGCCGCCTGAAAGGCCGGAATCACGACCGTCACCATTGCATCGTCGTTCATGTTCGGTCCATGCGCGCCGCGTTGCGAGTATTGTTGATATTTTTGCTTGTCAAGCGAAATGGATCGCTTGGTTTAGCTCCACTGTTTTCTTGCCGCTGTGGCAGCGCAGCCATAGTCCTTCTGTGTTATGGTTTTCCATATTCGGTTCTGGACGATGGACGCTCTGCTCCGTATCGCGCGAAAGGTGCGGAACCGGCTTCCGGTTCCCCTGATCGCCCGGTTCCTGCCTGCGGGCTCGCCGCTGGCGACGCTCGACGCGGCACCGCTCGATCCCGCGTCGCTCGGCCGGGTCCTCTTCCTGGCGCCCCATCCCGACGACGAGAGCCTGGGCTGCGGTGGGCTCCTCGCGGCGCTCGGCCGCCGCGGGGCGGGGGTGCGGGTGGTGTTCGCCAGCGACGGCGAGGGCTCGCACCGCCGGTCGCGCAGCCACCCGCCCGAACGCCTCGGCGCCCTGCGCCGGACCGAGGCGCTCGCCGCGCTCGCGATCCTCGGCGTGCCGGGCGACGCGGCGCGCTTCCTGGGCCTCCCCGACCGTGCGATCCCGGGCCCGGGGACGGCCGGGTTCGCGCCCGCGGTCGCGGCCTTCGCGGCGGCCGCGGACGGGTTCGCCGCCGACGCGGTCGTCCTGCCCTGGCGTCGCGATCCATCGGCCGACCATCGGGCCGCCTGGGCCGTCGCCGACGCGGGCGCTCGGGCGGCGGGGCTGGCCGCGGCCCGCCGGCTCGAATATCCGGTCTGGCTCTGGCACGACCCCGCGGACCGGCCGGCGGCGGGGGAGGTGCGCGTCCACCGGGTCGACGTCGGGCGGGATCTCGCGCTGAAGCGCCGCGCGATCCGCGCGCACCGGTCCCAGACGACGGCGCTGATCGCCGACGACCCCACCGCCTTCCGCCTCTCGAACGCGATGCAGGCGAACTTCCATCGCGCGTCCGAACTCTATTTCGAGCCGGTCGCGGATCGGAGTGTCGAAGGGACGCGGTGAGGGACCGTCGCGGGCGGTCGCACCGCCCCGGCCGCCGGCCCCGCTCAGCCGCGGGCGAGTGCGCCCCGGATGAGGGCCACCGTCTCCGGGATGCCGTAGAGCGCCACGAACGAGCCCATCCGCGGCCCCTGCGACTGGCCCAGCAGCACCTCGTAGAGGGCCTGGAACCACGTCCGCAGCTCGGCGAAGCCGTGCGCCTTGCCGATCTCGAACACCAGCGACTGGAGGTCCTCGGCGCTGGTCCCCGGCGGCGTGGCCTCCAGCTTCGCGGCGAGGTCCTCCAGCGCCGCGCGCTCGGCGTCGGTCGGGGACCGGTAGGTCTTCGTCGGCTTCACGAAGTCCTGGTAGTAGTTGAGCGCATGGCCGACCAGCCCGTCGAGGAAGGGTGCGGTCTCCGGCGTCAGGCCCGGCGCGTAGCGGCTGATGAAGCCCCACAGGCCGGCCTTCGTCTCGGTCGACGCCACGCCGGCGAGGTTCAGCAGCATGCCGTAGGTCAGCGGCCCGCGCTCGCCGATGCCGTTCGTGCCCTGCGGGCCGTGGATGTGCCACGCCGGGTTCTCCAGCGCCTTGTCGGCCGTTTCCTGCGGGAGCTTCTCCACGAAGGTGAGGTACTCGTCCACCGCCCGCGGGATCACGTCGAAGAACAGGCGCTTGGCCGCTCGCGGCTTCTGGAACATGTAGAGGGCGAGGCTCTCCGGCGGACCGTAGCGCAGCCAGTCCTCCATCGTCAGGCCGTTGCCCTTGGACTTGGAGATCTTCTGGCCGGTCTCGTCGAGGAAGAGTTCGTAGTTGAACCCGTCGGGCGGGTTTTCGCCCAGGATCCGGCAGATCTTCGAGGCGAGGTCGGCCGACGGGATCAGGTCCTTGCCGTACATCTCGTAGTCGACGCCGAGTGCGGCCCAGCGCATGCCCCAGTCGGGCTTCCACTGGAGCTTCACGTGCCCGCCGGTGACCGGCACCTCGGTCCGCGTCCCGTCCTCGTCCTCGAACACGATCGTGCCCGCGGCGACGTTCCGCTCCAGGATCGGCACCTGAAGGACGCGACCGCTCGTGGGGGAGACCGGGAGGAAGGGACTGTAGGTCGCCTGCCGCTCCTCCCCCAGCGTGGGCAGCATCAGGGCCATGATGGCGTCGTAGTTCGCCAGGACCTTCAGCAGCGTCGCGTCGAACCGGCCGGACGTGTACCAGTCGGTCGCCGACTGGAAAGCGTATTCGAAGCCGAAATCGTCGAGGAAGGCGCGCAGGCGGGCGTTGTTGTGGTGGCCGAAGCTCTCGTGGGTGCCGAACGGATCGGGCACCTTCGTCAGCGGCTTGCCGAGGTGGGGGCGGATGATCTCCGGGTTGGGGATGTTGTCCGGGACCTTGCGCAGCCCGTCCATGTCGTCGGAGAAGCAGAAGAGCCTGGTCGGCAGGTCCGACATGGCGCGGAAGGCGCGCATCACCATCGTCGTGCGCGCCACCTCGCCGAAGGTGCCGATGTGGGGCAGGCCCGACGGGCCGTAACCCGTCTCGAACAGCACGTGGCCCCTGGCGGGCGGCGCCTTGGCGAAGCGGGCGACGAGCTTGCGCGCCTCCTCGAACGGCCACGCCTTCGCCTGAAGCGCCAGATCCCGCAGTTCCGCCATGGCTCCATGCTCCCTTCGCGCGGGCACCCGACGAAGGGCCGCTTGTGGTCGCCCGCATGTGAGGCGATGGTTGCACGGTCGACCACGGAGGGCCGCCTTGTACACGCTCCACCACTACCCCGGCAACGCCAGCCTGCTTCCCCACATGGTCCTGCGCGAGACGGGGGCGCCGTTCACGCTCGCCCTCGTCGACCGGCAGGCGAACGCGCACAAGTCGCCAGCGTATCTGAAGCTCAACCCGAACGGGCTGATCCCGGTGCTGGAGATCGCGGGCGAGACGCCGCTGTTCGAGGCGGCGGCCATCGCGATCACGCTGGCCGAGCGCCATCCGGAGGCGGGCCTCCTGCCGCCCATGGGCGATCCGCTGCGCGCCCAGTTCCTCAAATGGATGCTCCACCTGTCGAACACGCCGCAGGCCACATTCGTGGCGTGGTTCTATCCCTTCCAGTTCGCCGACGACGAAGCCGCGCAGGCGGCGGTGAAAGCGAAGGCGGCGGAGCGGCTGGACGGCATGTTCGACCGGATCGCCGCGCAGCTGGGCGCCGGGCCGTGGCTTCTGGGCGACCGGTTCTCGGCGGCCGACCTGTTCTTGTTCATGCTGATCCGCTGGGGCCGCGGGATGCCCCGCCCGCCGCGCACGGTGCCCGCGCTGGGGGCGCTGGCGGACCGGGTGCTGGCGCGGCCGGCGGTGCGGGCGACGCTGGCGGCGGAGGGGCTGCAGGCGCCGTTCGTGTGACCGTCGCAGAGCCCTCACCCGTCGACCGCTGTTCGCGATCGACGGGTGGGGGCCTCCCACGCGTCCGTTCCGTCCGGCCCCGCGCCCCGCTAGACTGGGGGGATGCCCGTCCACGTCCCCGCCCGGATGCCCGCGCGCCACGCGCCGCGGCTCCTCCTGCCCGATGCGCCCGCGCTGGCGCTCGGCGCGCGGCGCGGCGCCCTGTTCGGGACCGACGGCGACCTCGAGGTGCTGCCCCACGCCGAACTCGCCCGCCGGCTCGAAGGGCAGTGGGTGATCCTGTGCCATGCCCGCTCCGCCGAACGCCGCCTCGGCGTCGCCTTCGGCCGGGCGTTCGACGTGCTCGAACTCCTCGCCTTCGTCCGCCCCGCGCGCTTCTGCGTGCCCACGCCCCGCGGCCTCGCCGCGGCGCTCGACCTCGTCCCGCCGCTCGACCTCGAGTCCGAGGCCGTCACGCTGGTCGACGCCGCCCGGGCGCTGCTGCGGGCGCTGATCGCCCCCGACCGGCCCGAGGAGCGGACCGATCCCGTGGCCGTCGCCTGGACGATGGGGTCGGGCGGCTGGGGCTGGACGCCCTCGGTGCTGGCGATCCTCGGCGCGCCCGAGGGGCCGGAGGCGAAGGCGGCGCGCACGGCACTGCACGTCTGGGACCGGCTGCCGGCGTGGTCGGAGCACGCGCCCGAACCCCCGCCCGGCCAGATCCCCGTGGGGCCGGAGGACGCGCGGACGCGCCTCGCCGACCTCGTGGCCGCCCCTGTTCCCGGCAAGCGCGCGGAGCCCCGGCCCCAGCAGGCCGACTACGCCGCCACCGTCAGCCACGCCTTCGTGCCCCGCGCGGCGCAGGGGGAGCCGAACGTCGTGCTGGCGGAGGCCGGGACGGGCGTGGGCAAGACGCTGGGCTACCTCGCGCCCGCGACGCTTTGGGCCGAGCGCAACGGCGGGGCGGTCTGGGTGTCCACCTACACCCGCAACCTCCAGCACCAGATCGACGCCGAACTCGACCGCCTCTGGCCCGACCCGGCGGAGAAGGAGCGCCACGTCGTCCTTCGCAAGGGGCGGGAGAACTACCTCTGCCTCCTGAACCTGGAGGAGGCGGCGCGCATCGTCCCGACCGCGCCCCAGCACGCGGTCGCCATCGCCCTGATGGCCCGCTGGGCCGGCGCCACCCGCGACGGCGACATGCAGGGGGGCGACTTCCCCGGCTGGCTCGCCGACCTGATCGGCCGGGGCCGGTCGCTCGGTCTCGCCGACCGGCGGGGGGAATGCATCTACGCCGCCTGCGCCCACTACGACCGCTGCTTCATCGAGAAGAGCGTGCGGCGGGCCAAGCGCGCCCGGATCGTCGTCGCGAACCACGCGCTGGTCATGGTCCAGGCGGCGCTCGGCGGCGGGGAGGACGACGGGCGCCTGCCGACCCGCTACGTGCTCGACGAGGGGCACCACATCTTCGACGCCGCCGACGGCGCCTTCGCCAGTCACCTGACGGGGCTGGAGGCGGCGGAGCTTCGCCGCTGGCTCCTGGGGGCCGAGGGGCGGTCGGGCCGGGCCCGGGGGCTCAAGCGGCGGGTCGAGGACCTGATCGGCGACGACGCGAAGGCGGCCGAGCTGCTGGACGACGTGCTGCTCGCCGCGCGCGCGCTCCCGGGCGAGGACTGGCAGCGGCGGGTGGCGAGCGAGGATCCGCTGCTCGGCCCCCACGGGCCGACCGAGGCGTTCCTCGCCCTCGTCCGCCGGCAGGTGATGGCGCGCGCCATCA
>JBIJED010000158.1:0-6670 GCA_044343785.1 Azospirillales bacterium
CGCGCGCTTGCCCAGGAACGCGTCGATCCCCTCGGCCGCGTCCGCCGCTTGCATGTTCGCCGCCATCACCTCGGCCGTGTGGGCGTAGGCGGATGCCAGGTCCATTTCCCGCTGGCGGTGGAAGGCCGCCTTGCCGATCGCGACCGTGTGCGCGCTCTTGGCCGCGATCGAGCGGGCGAGATCCGCGACCGCGCGGTCGAGATCGGCCTCCGGCACCGCGCGGTTGACCAGCCCGA
The DNA here is from genome assembly GCA_044343785.1 of Azospirillales bacterium. Lineage (GTDB taxonomy): Bacteria > Pseudomonadota > Alphaproteobacteria > Azospirillales > Azospirillaceae > CANGXM01. The sequence goes on from JBIJED010000158.1 coordinate 237, forward strand.
TGCGGACGGCCGTGGCGGCGTCCAGCATCTCGCCGGTCAGCAGCATCTCCATCGCCGCCTTCGCCCCCACGGCGCGCGTCAGCGCCACCATGGGCGTGGAGCAGAAGAGGCCGATGTTGACGCCGGGCGTGGCGAAGCGCGCGGTGTCTGCGGCGACGGCGAGGTCGCAGGTGGCGACGAGCTGGCAGCCGGCCGCCGTCGCCACGCCGTGCACCTGCGCGATCACCGGCCGGGGCAGGGCCACGATCGCCTGCATCAGCGCGGCACACCGGCGGAAGAGGTCCAGCATCTCGGCCGGGTCGGTCACCGACCGCAGTTCCTTCAGGTCGTGGCCGGCGCAGAAGCCCGGCCCGGCGCCGCGGATCACGACGACCCGCACCGCGGGGTCGCGCCCCGCGTCGTCGAGCGCCGCGTGCAGCGCCGCCATCATCGGGCGGGAGAGGGCGTTGCGCGCCCGCGGGCGGTTCAGCGTCAGCGTGGCCACGCCCGCGGCGGTCTCCCGCAGGACGGGCGGTTCGGCGTCGACGACGGCGGCGGCGGTCATGGGGCGGCCCTCCCGGTGGGTCCGGGACACTAGCAAGGCCGCCGGGGCGCCGCCATACTGGCGGGATGGGGCAGGGGGCCGTGCGAGTGTCCGTCGTCAGCGTCGCCGAGTTCGACCGCATCGTCCGCGCGGGCCTGCCGCTCGTCACCGTCTTCGGAATCGAGACGCTGGATCTCGGCCCCGGCACCGCGCGCCTGCGCCTGCCCGGGGGCAGCGACCACGTCCGCCCGGGCGGCACCGTCGCGGGACCGGCGCTCTTCGCGCTGGCCGACGTCGCCCTCTACGCCGCGGTGCTGAGCCGGATCGGGCCGGTGGAGCTGGCGGTCACGACGTCGATGACGATCAACTTCCTGCGCAAGCCCGCCCCTCGCCCCGTGATCGCCGAGGCGCGCCTGCTGAAGCTCGGCCGGCGGCTCGCCTACGGGGAGGTGCTCTTGCTCTCGGAGGGGGAGGCGGACCCCGTCGCGCACGCCACCGGGACCTATTCGATCCCGCCCGACAGGGCCCCGCCGTGATGCGGTATCCCCTTACCGCACCCGCAAACGCCTCGGCACGCATGGCTTTTCCGCTTGATTCCGGCGCGTGCGGGGCCTAGAAACCCGGCTCTCCGGCGCGGGTCCGATCCCGTGTCGCCGTCTGTCCTGCGAGCCGAGAATGAAGACCTTCATCCAGAAGCCGGCCGAGGTCGAGAAGAAGTGGGTCGTGATCGACGCCGACGGCGTCATCCTCGGCCGCCTCGCCTCGACGATCGCCATGATGCTGCGCGGCAAGCACAAGCCGACCTACACGCCCTTCGTCGACGACGGCGACAACGTCATCATCGTCAACGCCGAGAAGGTTCGCCTGACCGGCAACAAGCGCAAGGACGACATCTTCTACTGGCACACCGGCTATCCCGGCGGGATCAAGGGCCGGTCGAAGGGCCAGATCCTCGACGGCCGGTATCCGGAGCGGGTGATCATGAAGGCGGTGGAGCGCATGGTGCCGCGCGGGCCGCTCGGCCGCCGGCAGATGACCCACCTGCGCGTCTACAAGGGACCGGCGCACCCGCACGAGGCCCAGCAGCCCGCGGTGTTCGACTTCGCCGCCGTCAACCCGAAGAACAAGAGGAGCGCCTGATCATGACGGGCACTCAGACCCTCGCCGACCTCAAGACCCTGACCCAGGGCACCGCCGCCGCGTCGGCGACGGACGAGGCGGTGCAGCCGAAGATCGACGCGCACGGCCGGGCCTATGCGACCGGCAAGCGCAAGAACGCGGTCGCCCGCGTCTGGATCAAGCCGGGCAAGGGCATCGTCTCGGTCAACGGCAAGGACCTGCCGACCTATTTCGCGCGGCCTGTGCTGCGCATGCTGCTGGCCCAGCCGTTCCTGGTGGCCGACCGGCTGAACCAGTTCGACGTGACCTGCACGGTCGTCGGCGGCGGGCTCTCGGGACAGGCCGGTGCGGTCCGCCACGGCATCGCCCGGGCGCTGACCTTCTACGAGCCGGGCCTTCGCCCGACCCTGAAGGCGGCCGGCATGCTCACCCGCGACAGCCGCGTGGTCGAGCGCAAGAAGTACGGCCGTCACAAGGCCCGCAAGCGGCCGCAGTTCTCCAAGCGCTGACCGGCGCCGGAGCGTTTCGGCAAGAGACAGGGGCCGTCCCGCGAGGGGCGGCCCTTCGTCGTTCCGGGTGGTCACCGAAGGACGCGAAGGCCCAGGTATCGTTCCATCGGATCGAAATCCCGGTCCGCGTGGAGAAGAACATGGGCGCCGTCGATGCAGTGCGTCCCGATGATGAGGTCGATGGTCTTTCGGACCGTCACGCCCAAGGATCGCAAGGCCCGATCGTTGGCGGCGATCCTCGGGGCCGTGTCCGGCGACAGCATCGGATCGATCCGGTGGGATCGTAACGTCCGCTCGACACGCTCCGCCTCGGCGTCGTTGCGGACCCCTTGCAGGATCTCGAGAAGCACGGCGTCGCCGACGACGATCAGGCCCCGTCCGAGAAGGGTCTCGAGCAAGGTCGTCTGTCGCGTCTCGCGGCCCCGGAAGAGGTCGATCCAGACCGTCGTGTCGACGACGATCACGCCGCGTCGCCACGGCCGACCCGGCTGTCCTCCAGATCGCCCTGCCAGTCGACGGTTCCGTAGAGGGCGAGAGTCCGTTCCTCCGCCTTCAGCCGGACGAGGCGACGCAAGGCTTCCTCGACGACGGCCTTCTTCGTCTTCAGGCCGGTGGCGGCCATCGCGTCCGCGATGAGCGCGTCGTCGATCTCGATGTTCGTCCGCACGGGCCGCTCCATGTGTATCGTCGGAACCGACCATACACAGTCGCGTCTTCCCTCGACACGTCGGTCCGGCCGTCCTAGTCGTCTCCCCTGCCACCGTTCGGCACGACGCAGCCCGGAGACGACCCATGGCCCCCCTCATCCTGCCCTTCGCCGGCAAGACGCCCCGCATCCACCCGACCGCCTGGATCGCGCCCACCGCCGTGATCATCGGCGACGTGGAGATCGGGGCGGAGACCGGCATCTGGTACGGCTGCGTCGTGCGCGGCGACGTGAACGGGATCCGGATCGGGGCGCGGACCAACATTCAGGACGGCACGGTGATCCACGTCGCCGCCGAGGGGCAGGGAACCACCATCGGCGACGAGATCACGGTCGGGCACATGGCGCTGCTGCACGCCTGTACGGTCGAGAGCAACGCCTTCGTCGGCATGAAGAGCTGCGTGATGGACGGCGCATACGTGGAACGCCACGCGATGGTCGCCGCGGGCGCGCTCCTCACGCCCGGCAAGCGGGTGCCGTCGGGCGAGCTGTGGGGCGGGAGCCCGGCGCGCAAGATCCGCGACCTGACCGAGCCGCAGATCGCCGACTGGCGCAAGTCGTGGGAGGGCTATGTGCTCCACGCGAAGGAACACGCGGGGCTGGTCCCGGCGGGCTGAGGGGGCTTTGCGTCCTCAGTCGCGCGACTTCATCGCCACGTAGCTGCCCGGCGCGTCCTCGATCACCGCGAGCTTGCCGTCGCCCGGCGTGCGCGCCGGCACCTTCCCGCCGCCGTGGCGCGCCACCCACTTCTGGTATTCCGGCCACCAGGACCCGGTCGCGTACTCCGCCGTCTTCAGCCAGGCGTCCGGGTTCTTCGGCGTCTTCGACCCGACCCAGTAGCCGTACTTGTTCGCCGCCGGCGGGTTCACGACGCCCGCGATGTGGCCGGACGCCGCCAGCACGAACTTCACCGGGCCGCCGTAGATCTGCGTCGCGGCATAGGTCGCCTTCCAGGGCGCGATGTGGTCCTCCTTCGTCGACAGCATGAAGGTCGGGACCTTGATCGCGCGCAGGTCGATCGGAACGCCGCGGACGGTGATCCCGCCCGGCTGCACCAGCAGGTTCTTCTGGTACATGTTGCGCAGATAGAAGGAGTGCATCGCCCGCGGCATGCGGGTGCTGTCGGAGTTCCAGTAGAGCAGGTCGAACGGGAACGGTTCCTTGCCGAGCAGGTAGTTGTTCACCACGAACGACCAGATCAGGTCGTTGGCGCGCAGCGTGTTGAAGGTCGTCGCCATCGCGCTGCCGTCGAGGAAGCCCTGCTCCTCCATCTTGCGCTCCAGCAACTGGAGCTGTTCCTCGTCGATGAAGACGCTGAGTTCCCCCGGCTCGGAGAAGTCGGTCAGCGTCACGAGATAGAGGGCGCTCCTGAACCGGTCGTCGCCCCTGGCCGCCATCCAGGCGAGCGTGGTGGCGAGCAGCGTGCCGCCGATGCAGTAGCCGACGACGTTCGCCTCGCGCTCTCCGGTCGCCGTCTCCATGGCGTCGAGCGCCGCCAGCGGCCCCTCGGTCATGTAGGCGTCGAAGCCCTTTTCGGCCAGCGCCGGGCCCGGGTTGATCCAGGAGATGACGAAGACCGTGTGGCCCTGCTCCACGAGCCACTTGATGAAGGAATTCGAGGGCCGCAGGTCCAGGATGTAGAACTTGTTGATCCAGGGCGGGATGATCAGCAGCGGCCGACGGAAGACCTGCTCGGTCGCCGGGGCGTACTGGATCAGCTGCATCAGCTCGTTCTGGAAGACGATCTTGCCCGGCGTGACGGCGACGTTGCGGCCGACGGCGAAGGCCTCCTCGTTCGTCATGGAGATGGCGAGCTGGCCCTTGCCCTTCTCCAGGTCGTCGAGCACGTTCTCGAGGCCCTTCATGAGGTTCTCGCCCCGGGTCTCCAGCGTCGCGCGCAGGACCTCGGGGTTGGTCATCACGAAGTTCGAGGGCGCCATCGCATCGACGAACTGGCGCGTGTAGAAGTCGATCTTGCGCGCCGTCTTCTCGTCCAGTCCTTCGACCGAGCGGACCGTCTGCTGCATCCAGCGCGCGGTGAGCAGGTACGACTGCTTGATGAAGTCGAAGACGGCGCTCTCCTCCCACGCCGCGTCCTTGAAGCGCCGGTCGCCCTTGTCGGGCTCGATCAGCGGCGGGCCCATCTCGTCGCCGAGGATGCGCTGGGCGGTACGCTGCCAGAGGGAGAGGTAGCTCTGCCAGAGCTCCATCTGCGCCTGCACCAGCTTGGCCGGTTCCGCCATGAGGCGCGCGGTCAGGTCGAGGAAGGCCGAGCCGATGTTCAGCGGGTCGTGCCCGCCTGCCGCCGTCTCCCGCGCCTGCCGGGCGAGGAATTCGTTGACCAGACGCTGGCTCCGCTCCGCGAGGCGGACCATCGCCTGGGACATCTCGACCGGATCGGGCATCTTCGCGTCGGTCACCGTGTCCTTCACGTCGGTCATCGTTCCGTTTCCCCGCGCCACCGGTCCCGTCGTCCGGACCCCATGTGGGGTTCATCATACGCCAACGCGACCGCCGCGGCACGACGCTGCGTCGCGCCTGCCTCATGGGCATGTCCGATCGGGGGAGACGTCCGGACGGGTTCCACTTGCCGTGGCAGCGCGTTGCGGGCAGCATCCGCGGCCGTCCCACCGCCGTTCCTCGATCCCGGGTCCCGTCGTTGCGCCGTCCCTCCCCCCGATCCGCCCTCCCGGCCGCGCTCGGCGCCTGCCTCGCCGTCGCGCTCTCCGGTTGCGGGGAACTGCGGGTCGGCCGCGGACTGGAAGGCGTGCCCCCGATCGCGGACGCCGACGTGCCGATCCGCCGCGCGCTCGACGCGGACACGGTCTGGCCGAACCTGGCCGACGTGCCGGCCCGCCCCGCGGACCTGCCCAACGTCGCGGCGCTCCGCGCCCGCCTCGAGGTGCTGCGCTTCGACCGCGATCGGGCGGCCGTCGACCGCGACGTGCTCGTCGCCCGCGGCGAGGGCCTCGCCGTGCCGCCGCCGGAGGGACCCGACCGGATCGGCGACGGCTATCGCCCCCCGGCCGTGCCCACGCTCGTGGGGCTCCGACCGCCGCAACCGCCGGGCGCGGTGACGATCCCCGACATCGTCGGGTTCATCCCGCCGTCCCCGATCGGACCGGTCGAGTCGCGCGCCGCGACCCCGACGCCGCCGGTTCCGGCGCCGTCGCCGGCCCCGCCGACATCTGCGCCGCCGACCCCTGCGCCGCCGACATCTGCGCCGCCGACCCCTGCGCCGCCGCCGGTCGTCGTCGCGGCCCCCCCCCCACCGCCGACCCGGCCCGCCCCCGTCGCCGAACCGGTTCCCGCCCCCGCCACCATCGCCGAGGCGTTGCGGACCGGCGCGCCGCTTCCGCCCCCGCGGCCGGGGACGGAGGCCGCGCCGACCGGCGACCTGGGCGTGCGCCCCGGTCCGCCCGCCTTCCGCAGTCCCGTCCCCGGGCCGGATGAGGCGCCTGCGCTCGCGCGCCTGCTCGCGTCACCGCCGACCTTCGATCCGATGCCGGTGCTCCGCCCGGCGCCGGCCGGGCGCCCCGCGGTTCTCGCCTTCGCCGAGACGGCCCCCCAGCGCACG
>JBIJED010000159.1:0-6651 GCA_044343785.1 Azospirillales bacterium
CACCTCGCGCAGATGCGGTCATGGTGGGTGGCGGGCGGCCTGTCGGCCGACCGTAGCGCGTGCCTTGCGGCGCTCGACGCCCGGCTGGGGCAACCGGGGGGCGGGAGCGACTAGCGCCCCCGCCCCATCAAGGCCAACGGACCTCCGGCGGCAGCGACATCAAGATGGCCTCCGTGTTGCCACCTGTCTTCAAACCAAAGGTCGTACCGCGGTCGTAGATGAGGTTGAACTCGACGTAGCGGCCGCGGCGGACGAGCTGGTGCTCGCGCTGGGCCTCGGTCCAGGCCCGTCGCATCCGGCGCCGGACGATCCGCGGATAGACGTCGAGAAAGGCGAGGCCGACCGCACGGGTGAAGGCGAAGTCCCGGTCCCAGTCGCCGGTGTCGAGCTGGTCGTAGAAGATGCCGCCGACGCCCCGCGGCTCGCCCCGGTGCGGCAGGAAGAAATAGCGGTCGCACCACGCCTTGTACTTCTCGTAGGCGCCGGCGTCGAACCCGTCGCACGCCGCCTCGAGCGCGGCGTGGAATTCGGCGCCGTCCTCGGCGGTCTCGGGCGTGTCGAAGAACATCGGCGTCAGGTCGGCGCCGCCGCCGAACCAGCCCTTCGACGTCACGATGTGGCGGGTGTTCATGTGGACGGCGGGGACGAGCGGCGAGCGCATGTGGGCGACGAGGCTGACGCCGGACGCCCAGAACCGGCCGTCGTTCTCGACCGCGCCGGGGATCTGCCCGACGAAGTCCGGGCTGAACCGCCCCTCCACCGTGGAGACGTTGACGCCGACCTTCTCGAACACGCGACCGCGCATCACCGCCATGACGCCGCCGCCGCCGGGTTCCCCCGCGTGATCGGTGCGGGACCATGCCTTGCGCTCGAACCGGCCGGGCGGCAGGCCCGCATGGGGCCCCTCCGCCAGTTCGTCCTCGATCGCCTCGAACGCCGCGCAGATCCGGGTGCGGAGGTCCTCGAACCATTGGGCCGCGGCGGCCATTCGGGCCTCCCTCTCCGCGGGAACGGCGCGGGCGGTCGCGGCGTCGGTCATGGGGCTCCTCCTGAAGTGCGACCCCCACTCTAGTCGGGGTCCCGCCCCGGTCAACAGCGCGGGTTCAGGCGGTCCCCTCGGCGAAGCCGGCCTCGGCGAGGATCGTCTTCCGCACGCGGCGCAGTTCGGCCATCTCCTCCACCAGCGCCCGGACCGAATGGACGTTCGGCTGCAGTCCGTGGAGGCGGTTGCGGATGACGTTCTCGGCGTCGCGCATGTCGGCCGACGCGACGAGATAGCGGTGCCGGTGCGCCTCGCCGCCACGCACCGTCGAGACGTCGGCGACCCAGAGCGGGACGAGCGGGTTGTGGACCTTGTCGAACGAGCGCAGCGTCGCCCGCGGGAGACGGCGCAGCGTCTGGAGATGCGACTGGACGCGGCCGATGTTCTCCTGGTTGCGCCGGATGTCGGAGCCCACGTCGTTGATCCCGCCCTCCAGCGCCTCGATCTCCGCCTCCTTGTCGCGGATGGCGATCGTGCTGACGGCGAGGCGGTCCTCGACCTCCCGGGTGCGTTCGCGCAGCACCCGGATCAGGTCGAGGCGGACGCGCTCGCGCCTGGCGATCCAGAGCACGAGGCTGGCGATGCCGGCGATGACGAGGATGTTCAGCATGGTTCAGGCGACCATTTCGGACTTGGGGGCGTCCGACGCCGGGCCGGCGTCGTCGTCACCCTCGTCGATCTCGTTGAGCGCCGACTCGACGTCGCCGCCCTCGAGGTCGTTGCGGTTCACGCGGAAGCCCACCGGGAACTCGGACGCGAAGACGCGCTCCGCCTCCGCCGGGGAGGCGGCCCAGATCTGGACGATGGACGGGACGGTCTGGAGCGCCGGATGCTGCGTCGGCGCGCCCCGGGCGACGTCGGTGCCCGGCTTGGGCGCGATCACGCGGGCCCGGAACCTGCGCCGGATGGGACTGGGGTTGCCCACCTCGTACTCGACCAGCATCGCCTCCCCCACCTGCCGGTCGATGACGCTGCGCATCCGCACCGCGCGACCGCGCAGCTCCTCGCGGATCTTGAGGTTGTCGATGCGGGCCCCCTCCATCCGCTCCAACTTGCGCGTGAGCATGACGACTTCCGCCTCCGCCTTGGCGGACGAGCGCAGGGCGTTCGCGTAGCGCATGCGCGCGTTTTTCAAGGCCGTGCCGACCATGGCGTTGGCGACGACGACGATCACGACCATCGTGACCGCGAAGACGACAACGCCGACACTGACGGATCCCAACATCGCCATCATCGGAACACACCCTTCGAGGTTGCATCGATGATGGACAAGTTCCACCCGGACGTAAACCTCCAAAACACAGGGTGGCCAAACCCGGATCAGAACGTCCCGAAAGAAGCGAATCCGCCGGTCTGCCGAAGCGCCTCGCCCAGGACGACGGCGGCGGCGACCGCGACGTTCAGCGAACGCGCCCCCGGCCGCATCGGGACCGCGATCACCGCGTCGGCCGCTGCGCGGACGTGCGCGGGCGCGCCGGACGCCTCGGCGCCCACGAGGATCAGGTCGTCCGGCGCGTGGACGAACGCGTGGTGCGGCCGGTCGCCGTCGGGCTCCAGGAGGACGAGCCGGCCGGGGCCCCGTCCGGCGGCGAAGGCGGCCCAGGAGTGGTGCCGGCGCAGGTCGAGCGCCGCACCGTAGTCCATCAGCGCACGCCGCAGGCGCCGGTCGTCGAGGACGAACCCGCACGGCTCGACCACGTCCACGCCGACGCCGAGGCAGGCGCAGGCCCGCATCAGCGTACCGGCGTTCTGGGGCATGTCCGGTTCGACGAGGACGAGCCGCATGTCGGGGGCACCCGGAGGTCTGGAACTCAGCGACAAACTGTCCGGCCGGCCGGACTAGGCAACCTCTGACCCCGCATGTATATCGTCTCGACCCGCGCACCCCATGCAGGGACGGTCCGCACGCGCGCGACGTCGACGCCGGCGTCGAACGGGCGGACCAGGGCGCGGCACGACGCGAGGACGTGCCCCGGAACGGGCCCCAAGGAGAGTTCGGGACCATGGCAGAAACGGTCAGCTCCGCCCCGGGCGGTCACGGCGCCCACGCCGCGGAGACGCGGCGGGACTTTCTCTACCTGGCGACGGCCGCGGCCGGCGCCATCGGGGCCGCCGCCGTCGCGTGGCCCTTCATCGCGAGCATGAACCCGGCGGCGGACACGCTGGCGCTGGCCACCGTCGACGTGGACCTGTCGGCCATCCAGGTCGGTCAGGCGATAACGGTGACGTGGCGCGGCAAGCCGGTGTTCATCCGCCACCGCACCGAGGAGGAGATCGCGACGGCGCGCGCGGTCCCGGTCTCGGAGCTGAAGGATCCCCAGACCGACGAGGCCCGCGTCCAGAAGGCGCAGTGGCTGGTCATGGTCGGCATCTGCACGCATCTCGGCTGCGTGCCGGGCGGCCAGAAGACGTCGGACGTCAAGGGCGACTACAGCGGGTGGTTCTGCCCCTGCCACGGCTCGCACTACGACACCTCCGGCCGCATCCGGAAGGGTCCGGCGCCGGCGAACCTGCTGGTGCCCGATTACCGGTTCACGAACGACACCTCCATCCGCATCGGCTGACACCGGGCGCCAACGGAAGGGACGGGACATGACGACAATGCAGTGGAAGAACCCCGTTGTGCGCTGGGTGGACAGCCGGTTCCCGGTGTTCAGCTGGCTGCACCACGAGTACAACGAATATCCGATGCCGCGGAACTGCAACTATTTGTGGTCCTTCGGCGCGATTTCGATGGTCATGCTGGTGACGATGATCCTCACCGGCCTGTTCCTCGCGATGCACTACACCGCCAGCACGACGATGGCGTTCGCGTCGGTCGAGCGTATCATGCGTGACGTGAACTACGGCTGGCTGATCCGCTACGTGCACATGAACGGCGCGTCGTTCTTCTTCATCGCGGTCTACATCCACATCTTCCGCGGCATGTACTACGGCTCCTACAAGCAGCCGCGCGAGATCCTGTGGATGATCGGCGTGGTGATCATGCTCCTCATGATGGCGACGGCCTTCATGGGCTACGTGCTGCCCTGGGGGCAGATGAGCTTCTGGGGCGCCACCGTCATCACCAACCTGTTCTCCGCGGTCCCGCTGGTCGGCGAGGCGATCGTGACGTGGCTGTGGGGCGGCTTCTCGGTCGACAATCCGACGCTGAACCGCTTCTTCGCGCTCCACTTCGTGATGCCGTTCGTGATCTTCGGCGTGGTGGTCCTGCACGTCGCGGCGCTGCACGCGCCGGGCGTCGGCTCGAACAACCCGCGCGGCATCGACATGAAGGGCCCCCAGGACGCGGTGCCGTTCAACCCGTACATGACGGTGAAGGACAGCTTCGCGATCGTCCTGTTCCTGATCGTCTTCCTCGGCTTCACCTTCTACGTCCCGAACTACCTGGGCCACCCGGACAACTACATTCCGGCCAACCCGCTGGTGACACCGCCGCACATCGTCCCGGAATGGTATTTCCTGCCCTTCTACGCGATCCTGCGCGCCATCAACTTCAACGTCCTGTTCATCGACGCGAAGCTGGGCGGCGTCATCGCGATGTTCGGCGCCATCGCCGTGCTCTTCGTGCTGCCCTTCATCGACCGGCACCCGGTGCGCAGCGCGCGCTACCGGCCGCTCTACCGGAAGTTCTTCTGGATCCTCGTCGCCGACGTGATCGTGCTGGGCTGGGTCGGCGCCAAGCCGGCCGAGCAGCCCTACGTCGCGATCGGGCAGGTGGCCACGTTCTGGTACTTCTTCCACTTCCTCGTGATCCTGCCCTGGCTGAACTTCGTCGAGCGGCCCGATCCGCTGCCGTCCTCGATCGCCGAGCCCGTTCTGAAGGGCGGCGGCCGTCTGGCGGCCGGTGCGGCGACGGCCAAGCCGATGGAGAAGGCGTGATGCTGAAGATGCTGAGCCGGGCGGCGGTCGCCGTCGCCCTCCTCGCGACCGGGCCGGCGCTGGCGGCGGGGGAGATCCCGACGCCGCCCGCGCAGACGTGGACGCACGCCGGCCTGTTCGGCACCTTCGACCGGGCGGCCGCCCAGCGCGGCTTCCAGGTCTACAAGGAGGTGTGCTCGGCCTGCCACGCGATGAGCCTGCTGTCCTACCGCAACCTGCGCCAGCTGGGATTCAGCGAGCCCCAGGTCGCGGCGATCGCGGCGCAGTACGAGATCACGGCGGGTCCGAACGACGAAGGCAACATGTTCCAGCGGCCGGGCGTCGCGGCCGACCGCTTCCGCTCGCCCTTCGCCAACGAACAGGCCGCCCGGTACGCCAACAACGGCGCCTATCCGCCGGACCTCTCGGTGATCACCAAAGCCCGCAAGTACGGCGAGGACTACATCTACGGCCTGCTCGTCGGGTACAAGGATCCGCCGGCCGGGTTCGTGCTGGGCGACGGGATGTACTACAACGAGTACTTCCCCGGTCACCAGATCGCCATGGCCCAGCCCATCAACGAGGGACAGGTCACCTATGCCGACGGCACGCCCAACACGGTGTCGCAGATGGCGAAGGACGTGACGGTCTTCCTCACCTGGGCCGGCGAGCCCTATCTCGAGGCGCGCAAGCAGACGGGCGCCAAGGTCATGCTCTTCCTGCTGGTGCTCGCGGGCATGCTCTATGCGGTGAAGCGCAAGGTCTGGGCCGACGTGCACTGACCGCGGCCGACACGGTCCGAATCCATCGGCGGGCGCCCCGGGAAACCGGGGCGCCCGTTCCGTTTCGGCCCCGGGTTCGTGTGCCCGCCCGACGGTTCGGGTACCTCACTCACCACCCGACCTGACGATCCGCGCGGGCGCTTTCGAATGCATCCTTCGCGATTGATCGGCCATCGCGTGTAACGCCGGCGGGTGTCGCGCTCCCGTTATGCACCCTGTGTGCGAACCGTTCCCGACCCATACCCTCTCGCCGAGCGGCCGATCCGATCTTCGGCCCTTCTGAAGAGAGGAGACGGGCCATGAACCGACGGATCGCCCTCGCCGCGTTGGCGGGATTGCTCTTGACCGCGCAGCACGCCGCGGCGAACGGCCTTTTCCAGGACCGGCCGTTCTCGTTCCGCGGCTCGACCGAGCGGCAGGTGGGCCTCAATCAGGCCGACCTGATCGAGCGCATGCAGAACGGCGGCGTCTCCGCCCGCTACAACACGATCAACAACGCCGTCTCCCAGACGACCTACGGCAACTTCACCAACGTCGGCAGCGGCGCCACCGTCGCGGCGGGTGGCGTCAGCCAGGCCAACACGGACGTCAACCAGGCGACCAGCGGGAACACCGGGGCGGGCACCTCTTCGGTCCCCCTCAACCTGCGCTGAGGGCGACGCCGATGTCCCGCACGTCCCCTGCGGCCCGCGCGCTTGCGCTCGGTGCCACGCTCGTCCTCCTGTCCGCCTGCGCGAAGACGGTCGGTCACGTCCGCGCGCCGGGCGAGGCGCCGGTCATCCGCGGTCCCGTCGTCACTGCGAACGCGACCCCCTACGAACAGGCCTTCGCCTGCATCAGCGACGCCGCCCTTCGCCAGGGGCCGGGCCGCCCCCCGCTCCGCATCGCGGTGGGTCAGGTGCGCGATCTGTCGGGCAAATTCTCCGACGATGACGGGGGGTTCAAGATCACCCAGGGCGGAGCGCA